>CAZYMK010000113.1:0-9320 GCA_964648885.1 uncultured Geobacter sp.
ATGGATCGGTCCGCCCCAGCCTTCCAGTGGCATGAACGGCGCATGAATGGAGTTGATCGGGGCAATGGCCTGCAGGGAACGCACCAGCTTGACCGGGTTCACCCACTGGAAATCCTGGTTGATGATCAGCTCAACACCGTCAAACTCTGCTTCGGCAGCAAGCTCAAAGGCCCGCTTGATTGGCAGGGTAAACAAGGAGCCGCTGGACAGTGAGATCTTCAGATTGCTCATAGGTAGGACCCATAGCAGACCTGCATGTAGCGCTGCAGGTCGCCAACGGTCGCCAGGGCGCTGTACAGCTGCTCCAACTCGGCCGGGGGAAGCAACGCGGGATCCAGATACATGATGTCGCGGCAGTCAAGACCGGCTTCAGCCTCCAACTCGAGCGTCAGGCGTTGCCTGCTGAAAAAGTGCCAGGCATGCAGCGCCCGTTCTGCCAGTACCACATCCAGCTTACCAACCCTGACCAGTTGGCGCAGTCGTTCCGGCGTCCCTTCGACACTGACGCCCCGCATCAGGCAGATGGCGGTTACCGCCGCCGCCAGCGGCAGCAGCCCGTGGTCAAGCAGGGCAAAGGAGTTGCGGTGGGGACCGCTTTTTTCGAGTTTCAGGTGCCCCATCATGGTGATACCGTTTGACAGGGCCGTGCAACGCTCAACCAGATTCCCCACAAACGGACGCCTGACCAGATAGCCGCTGCACAGGGTGCTGAACGCCTCGGCAACCCCGCCGGTGCTGAACAGTGGTGCACGATCAGCAAGCCGCAGCAGCTCAATCAGTGCACTGCGCTCTTCTCGCTGCGCGGCCTGCTCAAAACGGCTGCGCCAGGTCGCTAGGTTGCCGCGCCATTCTGATTGCAGCGGCGTCACATTTTCCTCCAGCATAAAGCCGCACACCCGAAACCAGGCGGTCAACTCCTGCCCCAGATTATCCATCAGGGTTTCGTAGCGTTGATCGCCATCCCAGATCAATCCCAGCTGCACACGACAGTAACGGGTCGGCTCATGGCGCCCGGCCGGGCCGAAGACAAACAGTGCCACCGGCGGCAGCGGCTCTGCCAGCTGTTCAGCGGCAAGCTGGAAACAGCGGGTGGCAAAGACACTGAAAAATCTGAATGACAGATTAAAAAAGGCACTTGGCGAACGGAAGCGCCGAAAATGGCGGTAGGAAGCCTCATACCAGCGAGTCTGCAGCAGACGAAGTGCCGACAGATCGGCAGCACTTGCAAGGTCAAGCAGGATCTTTTCAAGCTCGGTGCCGGCATGCCGGTTTGCCTCTTCAGCAGCTGCAAGCAGCTCTTCAAGCTGGGCAAGGGTAGAGCCAATCGCCGCAGGATTCCTGTGGGAAGCCAGTTGCACAGCGGCGTCACGGTACGCAACCGAAAACTCCTCAACTCCGCGCCACGTACTGAAATCATCTCCCTTTGCCAGCAGCAGCGACATTATTTCCCTCCGGAATCGTGGACGTCGCGGATCAGGAAGGTGACGATCTCATCGGAAGGGGGGCGGGTCAGTAGTGAGACAATGATCATGACCAGAATTACCACCGGCGCACCGATAAAGGCCGATGCAGTCAGAGGGAAGATGGTGTTGACCCAGGGGATCAGGTCACCCAGCAGTGGTGAAGAAACCGTGATCAGTACCCCGGTCAGCATGCCGGCCAGCACCCCGGCCGCATTGGTGCGACTCCACCAGATCCCCAGCAGGAAGGCCGGAAAAATGGTGTTGCCGGCCAGGGCAAAGGCTACGGCCGCAATCTCTGCAATCATACCGACCTGGTTGAGAGAGAGCAGCATCACGATAACGGCCAGCACCAGGAAGACCCCTTTGGCCATGGTAACCTTGTCGGCATCGGTTGCAGACGGTTTCAGCAGGCGGGGATAAATATCGTAGGCAAAGGCGGCTGCGCCGGATTGCAGCAGTCCCGCAGCAGCATAAAAAGCGGCTGCCATGCCGCCGGCCACCAGCAGACCCACCGCCCAGACCGGCAGTCCTGCCTGCAGAGCTGCCGTCAGGGTCACCAGATCAGCCTGGGAAGGATCAGGAATCTTGTACGGGTTACCGCTGCGCGCATCGAACAGCCGTGCCATGACACCATATGCCGGAGCCGACCAGTAGATCAGGGAGATAAAAAACAGACCCACCACCACCCCCCAGCGGGCGTCCCGCATACTGGGAGCCTGGTAAAATCTTGAAAGCACATGGGGTAGTCCTGCGGTACCGAACATCAGGGTAAAACAGAGAGCCATCCACTGAAACAGATCGATGGAGGCAAACGGCTCAGACCAGTAGTAGCCGAACTGCTGCTGCAGTGTGACCACTGCCTCGCCGTAGCCGAACTGGGGCAACACCCAGAAATAGCCCAGCTTGCGGTTGATCAGCATCAGCGGAACCACAAAGGCGGTGATCAGGATAAAATACTGTAGTGACTGGTTGCGGATAACACCAAGGGTACCGGAGACCACGACAAACCCCACCAGTAATGCTGCCCCGGTTATCACCGCTGCCTGGTACTCAAGCCCAAAAATCCATGAGACCAGCAGGGCGATGCCACGAAACTGCGCCACACAGTAAATGATAGTAATCACGATTGAAATCAGCGCCACCACAGTGCGTGCCGTGGCTGATTCGTAGCGAAACCCTACAAAATCGGGGGCGGTGAATTTGCCGAACCGCCGGATCTGGGTTGCCAACAGCACCAGCAGCAGGACGTAACCACCGGTCCAGCCGACCACAAACGCCATGGCGTAGTAGCCCTTTAGATAGAACAACCCGGCCAGACCCATAATACTGGCCGCACTCATCCAGTTGCTGGCAATGGCGGCACCGCTCCCCACCAGACCGGTGTAGCTGCCGGAAAAACCGTAGTCACTGGTCTGACGTAGTTTACTGCCCAGTCCCCCCAGGATAAACAGCAGAAACATGCCAACCACCATCAGCAGTGCAACCAGTTGTACCCCGCTGAGCATCATGGAGCCACCTCACCTTTCTTCCGTCCGGTGGCCCTGAAACGGATGGTGCTTTCCATATGCCTGACCTCGTGCCGGTCCATCCAGAGATTGAAAAGCAGACAGAGACCGATGAACAAGAGGGGAAGAAACTGGCCCGAAACCCAGAAATGAATCGGCAGGTTGAAAAAAATCAGATCCGTCAGCCAGAAGCCATCAGCAGACCGCTCCAACAGCCAGATCCCCAGTTGGCTGCCCAGCACTGAAGTCAGCCAGGCCAAAAGCAGCAGGGCAATCACCCGTACCTCTCCCTGCATGGTTCCGGGCAACGGCAAAAATATATTGATACTGCGTCTCCGTTCCTTCTGGTCGGACATGCTCATGCCTCCTCGGTTACCCGACGGTACTGCACAAAAAAGATCTGTTTTCCTTCGGCCATAAATTTCAACATATATTTGGTGCGTGGATACCCGTCAAGGTCGTGACGCCAGAGATCAGGGGCCAGCAGGTTGGCAAACCGTTCCTGACGACTCATCAGATACGCCACATCAGTGCCGTAGTCATCAAAATCAGTACTGAAGGTAAAGACACCACCCGGCACCAGATAGGGCTGCAGCAGGGTGATGAACTCCTGATTGACCAGCCGACGCTTGCGCTGGTAACGCTTGGGCCAGGGATCGGGGCAGTTGATGAAAACGGCCTGCAGCGAGGCGTGCTGCAGACAGCGCCGGATAAAGGTGCGGGCCTCATCCCGCACCACCCTGACATTGGTAAGCCCCAGCCGCTCAACCCGGCGGCAGCTCTTGAGACAGCCCTTGTTGTAAAAATCCAGGGCAATAAAATTCCAATCCGGGTGGCGAGCCGCCATGACGGCCACAAAATCTCCGATACCGCAGCCGATCTCAAAAGCCAGCGGGTTATGGTTGCCAAAGATTGTAGCCCAGTCCGGCTGTTCGTCAAGTTCGGTGCCGGCAAGAAAAAATGGTGATGCTATCGGTATGAGCTGGTGCATGGTGTGGCGTTTTTAGCACAGCAGAACTGTTTTTTCACGTCTTTTGCATATTTGCCATTTGGATGCAGGTATGCTATACGCATTCACGTTTATCGGGAGTACGATTATATGAAGTTTGGAGGCGTTTGATGGTAGTGCTGCGCGGCAAAAAAGCCCTGATTCTCGGGGTTGCCAATGAAAAAAGCATCGCCTGGGCCATTGCCCGGTTATTTCATGAGCAGGGGGCTGACCTGCTTCTGACCTACGCCGGAGAGGCCGTAGAGAAACGGGTTCGTCCCCTGGCGGATTCATTGCACGCAACGGTGGCCCCCTGCAACGTCACCAGTGATGAAGAAATTGCTGCCCTGATGGAGCAGATCAACCAGCAGTGGGGAGGTCTGGACATCCTGATACACTCGGTGGCCTTTGCCGACAAGGAGGAGCTGAAGGGCTCGATCCTCTCCACCAGTCGCAACGGTTTTGCCACGGCCCTGGATATCAGCGCCTACTCGTTTATCGGTCTGCTGAAGGCGGCCCAGCCGCTGATGGCCGGACGCAATGCTGCTGCCCTAGCCATGAGCTACTACGGCGCCGAAAAGGTGTTTCCCAACTATAATGTGATGGGGGTTGCCAAGGCCGCCCTTGAGGCCTCGGTCCGCTATCTGGCCGCCGGTATGGGGCAGGATCAGGTGCGTGTCAACGCCATCTCGGCCGGACCGATCAAGACCCTGGCTGCCGCCGGTGTGGGCGGGTTCAACCAGATCCTGAGCACCGTTGAGGAGCGGGCACCGCTGCACCGCAACATCACCCAGGAAGAGGTGGCCAAATCGGCCCTGTACCTCTGCAGTGATCTGGCCTCCGGCGTAACCGGCGAGGTGCATTACGTAGACGCCGGCTATAACGTCACCGGCATCTGATGGAGCGCTGACCATCAATAATCTGCACGGCAATCTGGCTGGACTGCGTCAAAGCCAGCTCCAGTCACTTGAGCGGCTCTATCGCCGCAGGATACCTGCCGGAGAGTTCTGTACTCCGGAACTGGCCCAGAGAACCGTGGAGCTCTCGCTGGATATCCGCCGCCAGATCGGCCTGCTGGTTAATCGCCAGGGGGCTGTTGAGCTGGTGCTGATCGGCACCGAAAAAGGGTTGCTGATCCCCGACCTGAAGGACTACCCCCTGGGCCGCAAGCGTCTGCGCGGCCTGCGTCTGATCCACACCCACCTGAAGCAGGAGCCGCTGACTGAAGACGATCTGACCGACCTGCGGCTGTTGCGGCTTGACCTGATCGCCGCCCTTTCCTTGACAGAATCCCAACGGATAACCGTCCAGCTGGCCCACCTCAGCACCGACCCAAACGGCATTACCGTGCTGCCGCTGCTGCCCCTTGAACGGGCCACCGACTACGGCACCGATTTCATTACCGTCCTTGAACGCAGCCTTGACAAGGCGCTGCGGGTTGAAGCCCCTTCAGCAGAAGGGCAGGAGCGGGCGATCCTGATCTCGGTCCGGGCCGGCGGTGAGCGCCGTGAGGCGGAGGATTCACTGGCAGAGCTACAGGAACTGGCCCGTACCGCCGGAGTACAGGTGCTGGATCACTTTATCCAGTTGCCCCGCAAGCTCAATCCCCGCACCCTGATGGGAGAGGGCAAGCTTCAGGAAGTGGTGATCCGGGCCCTGCAGCGAGGTGCCACCCTGCTGATCTTTGACCAGGAGCTGACACCGGCCCAGGTGCGCAGCATCACCGCCATGACCGAACTGAAGGTGCTGGATCGCAGCCAGCTGATTCTGGATATCTTTGCCGGGCGGGCCAAAAGCCGCGATGGCAAGGTACAGGTAGAACTGGCCCAGCTCAAGTACCTGCTGCCCCGCCTGACCGGTCGCGGGGTACAGATGTCGCGGCTGATGGGTGGCATCGGCGGTCGCGGCCCCGGTGAGACCAAGCTTGAGATCGACCGCCGCAGGATTCGTGACCGGATCACCGCCCTTGAACGGGAGTTACTGGAACTTTCCCGTGACCGGGAGCAGCGCCGCAGCCGCAGAGTCAAGGCCGGGATACCGATCATCTCGATTGTCGGGTACACCAACGCCGGTAAATCCACCCTGCTGAACGGACTGACCCAGAGCGAAATCTTTACAGAAAATCTGCTCTTTGCCACCCTGGATACTTCAAGCCGCCGCCTGCGCCTGCCCAGGGAGCGGGAGGTGATCATCACCGATACGGTCGGCTTTATCCGCTCCTTGCCGGTGTCGTTGATGGGTGCCTTCAAGGCCACGCTGGAAGAACTGCAGGATGCCGATCTGCTGCTGCACCTGGTGGACGCCTCCAACCCGCGCTTTGAAGACCAGATCAGCCAGGTACGGACGATCCTTGCCGAGCTGGGGCTGGCGGACAAACCGGAGCTGGCGGTCTTCAACAAAACCGACCAGCTGGAAGGACTGAAACGCAAAGACACCATCGCCTTTCTGCGGATCGCCCAGGCCCGCCGTCGTTTTAACGCCATCAGTATCTCCGCTCTTGATCGAAAGTCCCTCACCACGCTGTTGGATGAACTGAAACGCCGATTCTGGCCTGAGGCTGATTGAGGATCGCTGGGTATGTCGAGTGCAGACTAAATTGGTCCGCCAGAGTTTTACCCTGCAAGCCGAAAGTGAACGCCTGTTGGAGGTTGCCAAGCGCGCCGTGGAAATTGCCATTGAGCAGGATGAACAGGCAGCGCTTGATTTTATTGTAACGGAGTGTAGCCATGACTAAACCAGCCACGTCAAAGAAGATCATGAAAGAGATCAGTAAAGGACACCTCTCCCCCTTTGAACAGATACGCCGCACCAATGACGCCGGTAATGAATTCTGGTCAAGCCGCGACTTTGCCAAAGTCCTGGACTATAGCGACTACCGCAATTTTGAGCAGGTAATCGAAAAAGCCCGCACCGCCTGCTTTAACAGCGGCCAGCGGATAGACGATCATTTCGTTGACGTCACCGATATGATCGAAGTCGGTAAGGGTGCGAAAAGACCTACTAAATCGGTATATCTATCCCGCTATGCCTGTTACCTGATCGTCCAGAATGCCGATCCTGGTAAGGAGATAGTTGCCCTCGGGCAGACTTATTTTGCTGTTCAGGCCCGGAAACAGGAGCTGACCGAGCAGGCCATAGAAGACGAACGTCGGCTCCTGCTGCGTGAAGAGATGCGTCTGCATAACGTCAAGCTGGCCGATGCGGCCAAGGATGCCGGTGTCATTGAGCCGAAAGATTATGCTATCTTCCAGAATCATGGCTACATGGGGCTGTACGGCGGCTTGAAAGCTCAGGAGATCCACCGTCGGAAGAGCCTCAAAAAGAGCCAGCAGATTCTGGATCATATGGGGAGCACTGAGCTTGCCGCCAACCTGTTCCGCGCCACCCAGGCCGAGGAAAAATTGCGCCGGGAAAAAATTACCGGCAAGGCAAAAGCTAACAAGGCCCATCAGGAAGTTGGCGCAAAAGTGCGCCAGACCATCAAAGAGTTGGGTGGCACCATGCCGGAAGATCTGCCAACGGCTGAAAGCATCAAGATGCTGGAATCATCCATCAGAAAGAAGATACCCCAGGCTAAGGCGAAGAAAATTACAAAGGAATAATTATGAGGCCAGATAACACCAGCATTAGCAGCAGATAGATGACCATTTCGTTGACGTCACCGAAATGGTCGCAACAAAATGGTAGAATGAAGGGAACCGCCATGCATACACTTAAACCTGCCCCAACCATCAAAGAACTTCGCAACAGGATTGATGAAGCGATTGAAATAGCCGGTGAGGATGCCGCCTGGAACGGTTTTGACGATGAGGCGATCTACATCTACCACCCGACGGACACGACAAAGTGGCTGGCGATATTTCCACAGAAAAAGGCAGGCGACCATGAAAAAAGTCGGGATGCATGATCCACATTCCGGCGGGGCTAAAATTACTCCACAGACCCAGAAGATCGTTACGCAGCGGATACAGCAGCATGCGCAGCAACAGTATGCCGGAAAGTTTATCCGTATTGATCTGCGCTTCAAGGCCCAGTTCTGCTACGTAGATGCCTATACCGAGCCGCAGATCCATGAGCCGCATAACGAAGAGCTGTTCGGCCCGAAAGAGGAGCATGCTGAGCGCCTGCGCAACACGCCGACCCATCTGGTCAGGCTGCGTTTTCTGGGCAACATGGAGGCATGGTCAGTGGCTTTCTTCAAGTACAGCGACATGAAATACGAGCCGTGCCTGTTTGATAATGGTTCCTGGACCGGCACGCTTGAGGAGGCCTTTGATAGTGGCGCCGTGTATCTGTGAAGGATAAGACAGACGAAAAGTTGGTCTGACGCCGGTTGACACCCTCCCCTGCCTTGCCGTATAGTCTGCCGATGCGTGATCTGAAGTATCTCACCAGACCGAAAAAGAACCTGCTGCAACGGCACTGGAGAACCGTTCTGATCGGTATCGCGCTGGTCTTGCTGGTGCCCTTTATCGTATTGCTGGTGCGTAAGGGGGCCCAGGCCGTCTCCTCCTGGCAGTCCGCCCGCCACCAAACCGCACCGAAAGCCCGCCCGGTACCACTGGGAGATGAACTGTTCCGTGTTGCCGACAGTCTGCTGCCGGCCAAGGTTCCGGCAGGTGAGCAGGTTCTTACCGCTGCTGCCGCTGACGGCACCCGCTTAAGCTATACCATTGATGTTGAGTTGCAGCGGCGAGTTCAAAACTTCCTGGAGATGACCCGTCCCCCCTATGCGGTCTTTGTGGCCATGGAACCGGCCACCGGCCGGGTGCTGGCCTTGACCGGCTACTCCTCCGTTGATCCTTCGTGGCAGCAGAATGCCGCCTATCAGGTGTATCCAATGGCCTCGCTGTTCAAGATGGTGACTGCTGCCGCTGCCCTTGAGAGCCGCCAGATAACCCCTGATTCAGTGATGGAGTACCGTGGCAGGGTGGTTTCCGAGAGTCCTAAAAACTGGGATCCCCATCCCAAAGGGCGTAATCATCGCATGGACCTGACCGATGCCATGGGCAAATCGGTCAACCCGATTTACGGTCTGATAGCCAGCGACCTGCTGGGCAAGGAGCAACTGCAGCAGGCCTGTAGCCGCTTTGGCTTCAACCGCAGTCTCCTGTTGCCCGGTGTGCCGGCAGTACCCAGTCCGGCGCCAGTCGTGGAGACCACTGAAGAGCTCCGGTTGCAAGGCAGTGGACTGGACCATGACCTACAGGTGTCACCGATCCATGCCGCTGCCATTACCGCTGCCCTGGCCAATCACGGTGCCCTGATGGCACCGTTGCTGGTTGATCATGCGGTGCTGGATGGCAAGGCTCTGCAGGTGCCGGCCCCCCGCAAGCTGCAGCAGGTCGTAAGCCCCGAGACCGC
>CAZYMK010000114.1:0-7914 GCA_964648885.1 uncultured Geobacter sp.
GTCAGGTAGTCGGCGTAGGTATAGCGGTTTTCAGTGTGCAGTTTTGGCAAAGGCATATACACGTTGCTCCGCTAAAATCCGTTTGCTCCGAACATCAGATGGTTGATGTTATGATGCGCGGTGTAATGAAAATCAGCAGCTCATCCTTGCTTCGTTTGGTGTCCGTGGATTTGAAGAGATTACCCAGCCAGGGGACGTCCTTTAAAAACGGTACGCCATCTTCCCCGCCAGACTCCCGCTCCACATAAATACCGCCAATCACGGTTGTTTCACCGTCACGCAGCATCATTTCAGTGGTAGCCTGTTTTTTGTTGATGGGCGGCGGACTACCGGTTGAGCCGGGAGAATCGTTCTTGGCATCAATCTTCATGATGATGGTGCCATTGGGGTTGATGTGTGGCGTTACTTCAAGGGCCAGGGCAGCCTCGACAAATTTGGTTTCAACCTTGTCGGAGGTGGATGAGGTGTAGGGAATCTGCTGGCCCTGGGTGATCTTGGCGGACTTGTGATTGAGGGTTGCCACTCGCGGGGTGGAGACGATCCGCACCAGACCGGCGCTGACTGCTGCATTCAGCCGCATATCCAGCTTGATGTTGCTGGAAAGGGTGCCGAATGAAATACCGGCAGTGGCGCCGGGGTTGCCGGATACACCGGATGCAGGTGCTGCGTTACTGGCAAGGCCGCCAAAGCTGGTGTCAAAGGCATTGATGCCGGCAATGGAGGCGGAGCCGTCACGATAATGAATACCCCAGTTGATCCCCAGTGTCTGGGTAAAGGTGGAAGAGGCTTCCACAATGCGCGCCTCGATCATGACCTGTTTTTCCTGAATATCGAGACTCTTGAGGATGGTGCGCATATCATCGATCGCTGCCTTGACATCCTTAACAATAACCTTGTTGGTGCGCTGATCCTGAGAGATCATGCCGCGATCGGTTTTTAAGGCGGTAAACTGGGTAACAATACTGCCCAGATCCGCATAATTTACATCAAACATGGCGGTTTCAAGCGGTTCACCCTTCAGTGCAGCCTTGCGGTTCTCCACCTCTTCATCCATCAGGGATTTGAATTTACCTTTGCCGCGAATCAGGACGATGTTGCCTTCTTCGCGCTTGTCCAGGCCTTTGGTATCAAGGATGATATCTAGGGCCTGATCCCAGGGAACGTTGACCAGCTTCAGACTGATGTTGCCGGTAACTTCATCACCCAGCACAAAGTTTTTGTTGCTGACTTCTGAAAGCAGCTGAAAGATCTTGCGTACTTCGGCATCAGCAAACTCAAGGGTCACCTTTCTGCCGCTGTACATCCGCTTGACTCCAGCGCCGGTTTGTTGCTGAGCCTCCTGCAGCATCTGCTCTTCCCTTGCAGGTTCAGCAGCAACAGGAGCAGCCTTCTGGGCTGCAGTAGCTTTTTGAGGTTCTGCTGCAGCAGCGGTCATATCGGCAGGGTGCTTGAAATCAAGGTAGAGGATATCGGACTCTTGCCTGAAATCAAAGGCGGCATCTTTTTTCATGGTGACCCGCACCAGCACATCACTGCCAGCCTTGGTTCTGATCACCACCGGGGTAATACGCAGCACCGGGGAAACGAATTCACGGGCCTCAAGGGAGCGCTGCAGGTTACGAGGCAGCTGGACATTCCTGATCCGGTAGGCAACACTGCCCGGCAGTTTAACCGGCTGTTCCACCACTGGCGAGCCGTTTACCTTGACCATGACCCGGCTGATCTCACCCACCACCTGAAAATCAACCGCTGACACCTGGGCTGCACCGGCAAGCGCTTCTGCACTCTTAACCGGTTTTGGTGCGACTGCTGCTGGTGCCTGGGCAACAACAGCAGGCTTTTGTTCCTGCGGTACAGCTGCCTGTACCGGGGCAGCCTTGGCAGCTGATGCCGCTGTTTGTTCCTGGGGGGCTGCTACTGTCACCTGACGCCGGACCGGTTGCTGTGCCGGAAAGGCAACATGCAGGCCGGTGGCAGATCTGGTGATGACGGCGTCATCAAGACTGCCGTTGATCGCATCAAAGACGATTCGTACTTTATCAGGGTAGCTGCCGATCCGGGCAGTGGAGACCCCGGCACTGTTCAGCAGGACCATCTTGTCAGCCATGCCGATCTGGGCATGCTGAATGTCGATAACCACCCGGTCCGGCTTGGAAAGACGGAAGGTTTTATAATCGGAAACCGGACGATTGGTGCTGATGGCCACCCCGTCCCCTAACGGTTTGAGACCGGTGACCAGGGCCGGCAGTCCTTCAGGCTGCGCACTGTCGGCTGGTTCCTGCTTAACCGCTGCTTCTACGGGGGCTGCTTCCGAGGCAACGACCGGAGCAACAACCGGCTCTGCTGCTGTAGGTGCTGCTGCAACCTCTTGCTTGATCGCAGCAGACGGTTCTACATAGCCGGGAAAACTGACCAGCAGTTCACCGACCCGCTCCGCTGAAGGGCTGATAACCGGATCAATGTCCTGGCTCAAAAACAGCTCCATCCGGGTCAATACGCCGGCATCGGTATCAAAGCGCTTAAGCGTGACTGCCTTGACCGGCCCCTTGTTGATAGAGAGGCTGTTCAGGGCGTCTGCCGGTGCTGTCTGGGAAAAATCGATCACCAGGCGCGCAGGAGCGGTTGATTTGTAGCTGGTGTAGGTTGTGGGCGCAGAGGCGGTAATCAGCAGTTCTGCTGCCGCCCCGTCACCACGCAGTTGAACCGCCTGTATCCGGGTTGGGGCAGGTTGTTGCCGCTCAGGCGCTGCTGTACCTGTTCCGACACCTGTTACCATGCTCAGCCAGATACCGAGCATGCATGCTGCCACCGGCTTTACTGTTAGCTTCCATTTCATCGGGAACACTCCTTACGGCTTCCTCAGCAAGGGAATTCGGATTGTCTCTTTACGCACCTTGTTGTTCTCATCACGAAACTGCTCAACCACCTCTACACCGGAGGTATCGATCCGGGTGATCCTGCCCTCATTTTTACCGATGGTCATGCCAACCCGCAGCACATATCCCTTGCCGGCCGGATCAACCACCATGGCCTTGTTGCCCTTGACATCATTGACAGCACCGATCAGGCGGAACTGGGAGACATCAAAGCTGTGGATCGGCAGTACCGGCTTCAGATCCGCCTTTTGCCGGGCCAGTTCTGCCGGTGTTACCGCCTTGACCGCAATAAACGGCTTGAACGGATCTTTTTTCGTACTGAAATCAAGCTGATTGGACTGGGCAGGGGGCAGCGTAACCGTGCTGGCCTGTTTCTGCACCACCGGCTTGGGTTGCTGAGGAGCCTTGGCAGGGGGAGGCGGAGGCGGTGCCTGCTCTTTTGTACAGCCGAACAGACCGGCCAGAAAGACCAGTACCGCCAGCATGCCCCAGATGCGATTATTTCTTTTTGGGGTTCTTATCATCCGTGATCTCTTCCTTGCCAAGGAACCGGAAGGTGGTTGCCAGGCAGTTCACCTTGGTCATCATCCGGTTGTTTACGTTTTTCACCTCAGCAAAATCAACATTGGTTATATTGACTATCCGGGGAAGGTTGGCAACTGCTGCAAAGAAATTGGCCACACTGTAATAGGAGCCGGCAATCGTGATATCAACCGGAACCTCGGCATAAAAATCTTTCTTTACTTCGGGGCGGGGCTTGAACACCAGGAAGTCAAGTCCGGCATTCTTGCCGGTTGTGGTAATACCGGTCAGCAGAGAGGGTATTTCCCGTGAGTTGGGCAGCTCGGTCAGGGCTTTGACAAGCTCCTGCTGCAGCTGCTCGAATTCACGCTGGATCTTGGGCAGGTTATTGGCGATCTGCGTCTTTTTCTGCACCTCTGCCTGCAGCTCGGTATGTTTCTGGCGCAAATCGTTCAAGGCCTGGTGTTTGGGCAAATAGAGTAAGTAGACCAGAGCAGCTGCCTCAATCAAAAGAACCGCCACCAGGATGGCGATCTTCTGCTTGTTGGGCAGCTTCAGGATTTTTTCAATGTGCGGATTCATAGTCGGTACCCTTCACGCGGTCTGCAGAGCTATTTTTTGGCTGCCGGAGACGCTTCCACAACCGGGCGCTCAATCTTGAATGTCAGATCAAACCGCTTCAACTTGGTGCCGGCAACATCCTTCTGTTCCGAAACCATGAGTTCAACCCGCTCATACTCGGGCGAATCTTCAAGCGCCCTGATGAATTGGGCAATCAGTTCTTCGTTCATTGCCAGACCGGAGATGCTGATCTGGTCGCCATTCTCGCGATATTTTTCAAGCCACAGCTGATCAGGCGTGACATCGCTGAGCGTTGCCAGCCGCGTTGCCGGACCGGTCTTGTTTTTACGCAGCAGAGCCAGTACATCCAGCTTTTTCTTGACCTCTTCCTTCAGCTTGTTGGTCTGGTCAAGTTTGCCGATTTTGGCCTTCAGCTCATTGAGTTTGGCTTCGTCAGCCTGGATTTCTTTTTCAACACCGGCTATCTGCCCCAGCTTGAAAGCCCAGAGTGACAGCACCACCACCAGTACCAGCACGACACAGGCCGCTACAATGATGAGCTGCTGGACTGCGGTCTCTTTTTTCTTGGCTGCACGGATCGGCAGTAAGTTTATTCTGATCATTTATCCCCAACCCTCCGTATGGCCAATCCGACCCCTACCGCCATCATCGGCCCGATCTCCTGAAGGTATTCCGGATCAAAATCCTTTTCACTGTACTTGATGCGTTCAAACGGGTTGAGAAGAGCCACGTCCATCCCCAGCTTTTCCGCAACCGCCTCACGCAGACCGGCCATCTTTGCGCATCCGCCGCACATGCTGACACGGGCAATCCGTTCTTCCGCTGCAGCCGAGGAGTTATAAAAATCAATCGATCGCCGGATCTCCTGGGCAAGGGATTCGCTGACACGACCGATCACCTCAAACAGAGGACCGGACGGTTGCTGTCCGGCTGCCAGCAGCTTCATCTGTTCAGCCTCGTGTGCATCAACGCCCAGCTGCTTCTGAATCTCTTCGGTGTACTGGTTGCCACCCAGCTGAACATCACGCGTAAACAGGGTCAGCTCAGCCTTAACCACATTGATGTTCATAACACCTGCACCAACGTTAATCAGTGCATACGCTTCTTCACCGCTGTCATAGTTCAGTTCAAAGGCGTTCTGGAGGGCAAAGGCATCAACATCCATAACGCGCAGCTGCATACCGGCATCGGCAAGCACGGCACTGTAATCGTTGATGATCTCCTTTTTACTGGCCACCAGCAGTACCTGCATCTTGGACGGATCAAACGGATCAGGTCCAAGAATCTGGAAATCTATATGCACATCCTTGATATCAAAAGGAATATACTGCTCTGCCTCCCAACCGATCTGATCTTCCAGCTCTTCGCTGGACATGGCCTGCAGCTGTATCTTGCGGATGATGACAGCGTTACCGGAGATTGAGCAGGCAGCTTCTCTGGTTTTGATTCCCAGGCTTGCCACCAGATTTTTAACGGCCTCTGCCACCGCTGCCGGGTCCATCAGGCTATTGTCAACGATTGCCTCCGGCGGCAACGGCACAATGGCCACATTGAGCAGCTGATAACCGTCTTTTCCCGGCAGCAACTGCACCAGCTTGACTGAGCTGGAGCCGATATCAATGCCGACCAGGTCTTTTTTCTTGTTAAATAGTCCAAACATGCTCAGCACCTGTCATCCCTGTTCTTGAAACACCTTGTCGCGCTCTTCAAGCGTATAACCTAAGGCCAGGATTATCTTGCGCATCGTCTCCAGCCGACAGCTCTCGCCACGCTCGATCCGATCGATCGTAACGGTCGAGATACCGGCCTTGCGCGCCAGCTCAGACTTGCTCATCAGTTTTTTTTCCCGCAGCAACTTAACGTTATTTGGCACTTTCATGAGTATCTCACCACTTCTACAGGTTGTGCCCTATGTACCCCTTTTTCTTTCTTTGTCAATCAATTTTATAAAATTATATACTATTTAAAAAATTGAATACCATATACGGTAGCATCCAGCATGAGACCCACCATATCTGCACGGACTACTTGATACAGACCCGCCGCACCTCGTGCAGATCGGTCACCCCTTGCAACACCTTGAGGATACCGTCCTGCTTCAGGCTGGACATGCCATCAACAACCGCCTGAACCCTGATGTCGTCCGTATCAGCCCGCCGTTTGATCAGATATTTGAGGGAGTCTGTGGCATCAAGCACCTCATGGATGCCCAGTCGACCGCGATAGCCTGATTGTCCGCACTGCTCGCATCCATTGGCGCGAGCCAATGAAATTGCGGCTGGATCAATACCGGTAGCGTTGAAGGCCTCTCTGCCGTATTCATCCAGCAGGTCATCAAGCTCCGTCTGTGAGGGGGTGTAGCTTTCTTTGCAGGCAGGGCAGAGCCTTCGGCACAACCTTTGGGCCAGCACACAGAGCAGCGAGTCTGAAAAGCTGTAAGGATCCAGGCCGATCTCCAGCAGGCGGGTGACGGTCTCCGGTGCAGAGTTGGTGTGCAGGGTTGAAAGTACCAGGTGGCCAGTCAGCGATGCCTCAACCGCAATGCCGGCTGTTTCTTCATCCCGCATCTCACCCACCATGATCACATCCGGATCAAGCCGCAAAAACGAGCGCAAGGCAGCCGCAAAGGTAAAGCCAATCCTGGGGTTTATCTGCACCTGACGCAGGCCTGCCTGGGTGATCTCCACCGGATCCTCGGCGGTCCAGATCTTGCGGCTGGCAGCGTTGATCATCGACAGCCCTGAATGCAGGGTGGTGGTCTTGCCCGATCCGGTGGGACCCACCACCAGCACCAACCCGTAGGGACTGTTGAGGGCTTTTTCAAAGACCTGTCGATTACGCTGGGTCAGCCCCAGCTGCTCAAAACCGACCGGATCGCCGCTGGTCAGGATCCGGATAACCACATCCTCAAGTTGCCCCACCGTCGGCATGGTGGCTACCCGCAATTCAATATCAAGGGGGCCGAACTTTTTGAAATCAATCTTGCCGTCCTGGGGACGCCTGCGATCGGCAATGTCAAGATCTGCCATGATCTTGATCCGGGAGGGAATAGCAAACTTATACTTGTACGGTATCCGCTGATAGACCACGCACTGTCCGTCAATCCGTATCCGGACCGTCACATCCTTTTTCCCTGGATACGGTTCAATATGGATATCCGACGCCTTTTTCATGTAGGCATCGTAGACGATCTTGTTGACCAGTTTGACAATAACGGAATCCTTTTCCGTTACCTTGCGCACCTCCTCCTCCACTTCCGGCTCATCAAGGAGAGAGGTTTTGTTCAGCAGCTCGGAAATACTGTCCGGAACCAGATCAAGGTTCACCTCATCAGCAGCGCTGCCAACGGTTGTAACATCAATCCGATACAGCACCTTCAGCGCCCTTTGCACGCTGGTTTCTGATGCAATAACCGAGATAATCTTGAGGCGGATGCTGTCTTCAAGCTGCCTGATGTCGTGATTCTTGATCGGGCGGGCCATGGCAACGGTCAGGGTACTGCCGATCATGGCGATCGGCACCATCAGCTGCTTCTGTGCGTAGACTGAACTGATGTAACGGGCAAGGGCGGGATCAAGCGAGAGGGCGTTAATCTCAACATACGGGAGGTCATACTGGGCAGCCACGGATCGGGCCAACTGCTCTTCATCAACAAAGCGCAGCTTGAGCAGCGCACGTTCCAGCGGGATGTCGTGCATCTTGCACAGTTCCAGGGCCTGCGAGAGCTTGGGCTGATCAATTAAGCCTGACTTGATCAGGATGTCAGACAGCTTGCGGCGCTTGTTTTTCTGATCCAGTACCTGTGACAGGTCGCTCTCCCGAATAAAACCGAGACGGCACAGCAACTGTCCGACGGTCTGATCGGGAAACAGCTTCTGCATTTCAAGGGCTTCATCAAGCTGCGACTGATTGATCAGCCCCTGTTCAAGCAGCA
>CAZYMK010000114.1:8014-9285 GCA_964648885.1 uncultured Geobacter sp.
CTAGCGTTCCTGTACCTGGTAGCCGTGGTCAAACAGCAGGTCACGCATCGGACGATCAACAGGGCGATCCGTCACCAGCAGGGCACCGCCGTCCGGCGCACTGTTTTCAAGCAGAAATCCCGACATTTCAAGCGAATACTTGCCGTTTGGCTCAGCTACCAGCAGATGGGGCCGGTAGGTTGAGGGCAGCTCCATCTGATCCAGCAGTTTGGCTGCAGCCTGCTTGAACGTATCCTGGGGTTCAAGGATCACCACCTTATACCCCTTGGTGGCCAGCAGTCGATACAGGGTATAGGCCACAGGATCACCGTTAAAACGGGCGACCGCATAGCGCTTGCCATTGCGCTCAAAGACCCGTTCAGCAGCCACCTGCAGAGAAATACCGGTATCAGCCAGACTGAACAACTCAATGCGGCGGTTACGTTCGGCCTGCACACCAAGCAGGTCAAGCAGCAGATCAACGGCATGCCCCTGATGGTCTCCTTGCACCTGCACCACCCGATGGCGCGTGACCACCGGTGTGGCTACCCGATCAGCAAACGGCTCCAGCAGATCAAAACCGTGGCTGCCCAGGTAATCGACCACCCGGGGCGGCATCCCCTGTCGGGCGGTGCTCACCAGCGTCACCTCGTTACGCAGCACACTGTCTGGGCTTTGTTCTACCTTGAAATCAGCCCGTACCGTCAACAGCGGATCAGCGCCAAAACGGAGCACCGGCTGTTCATCAACCGAATAAAAACCGCCGGCTGCAAGCAGCGCCCCCACAAGGTGCTGCCGGTTCGCTGATCCGGTCACGATCCTGACCGACGGGTCCTGGTCCTGAATCAAGGTCCGCACCAGTGGCGGCAGACTGCCGTCCGTATCAAGCAAAATGGTTTTTCCGTCAGCAGTTGCCATGGCTGGATAGCGCACCGGATCAATGGCAAGCTCAAAACTGTCGGATCGCACCCGCAGCGATGTGCGAGGCGCTGCCGCAGGCGGCACCAGCTTCTGCCAGAACAGATGCAGGTTGGCCAGATCAGCCGGTGTAACCGCATGGCTGGCACCAGACAAGCCAGCATCGGCTTTATCCGGTGCAGTACGCAGGGTCACCACTGTGTGGTTTGTCCTTTTGCGGCCGTATTTTTTTCGAGCTGCAGCCCTGGGGCCGACGCTGTTGACACTGTCTGCACTTTTGCGTATCAGCTCCGGGCTTAAGGCAAATTTGGGATCAACCGCCAGGCTTGGGGTTGCGCTGAACAACAGGCTGGCCAACAAGAGGCTGACCGTCC
>CAZYMK010000115.1:0-9251 GCA_964648885.1 uncultured Geobacter sp.
ACCCGGCCGCCGTCCTTCAGAACCAGTAGATCCTGCTTGAGCTTTTCAGCCTTGAGCTTAATACCGTCTCGCAACCGCTGCTGCTCGGCCACACTGACAGAAGCCACCATCCGGTTAAAATCAAGCTCCATGCTCCTGACGGTATCAACGAGAACCTCACCGACAAACAGCCGGTCACGTTCACTATCGCCCCGTTTTTGCAGTTTTTCCGTCAGGTTGCCGATGATCAGATTGACTGAGATGACCGCAGTAAAACCGACCAGAAACAGCACCATCAGTAACAGCAGCAGCCTGGTTGCGTTGCAGGTCTCGCTGGATTTGAACAGACGGCAGTCGGGCAAAAGGCGCATGGCGGGCTAGTTCCTGCCCCGGTTAACGGTCATAAAGCCGTACCGCCGGAAGACGGCCTGCCCCTGGGGGCCGGCGGCAAAATCCATGAACGTGCGGGCCAGCGCCTGATTTCTGGAAAAGGTCAGCAAGGTCAGCTGCAACTCATGGGGTGGTGCCATGGCGGGCGACAGATCAAGCACATCAACATGGGCCGCATTATCAGGAAAATACCCGGTGGCACGCCAGCTTAAGGTGACATCAGCCACACTGCGCCGCATGGCCTGCAAGATAGAACGGGAATCAGGCAGCATCTGCACCGCCTTGGCCGCCACCTTGTCGTAGATGCCGGCCTGGGTCAGGATGCGGCGGGATTCAACACCTACGCTGCCGCTTTCGCTGCTGCCCAGCACCACGGCCAGGTCTTTGCGCAGCAGCTCTTTCAGATCAGGCTTGACCTTTTTGGGGTTGCCCTTCTGCACCATCAGGGCCATCTGGTTGTACCCCAGGGTTACATAGTCACCCAACAGCCCTTCCGGCTGGTGTTTAATCCTGAAGATCGGCTCACCCGGCAGGTAGAGATCCCCCTGTCGGCTCTTTCTGGCGCTCTGGTACAGGTCTTCCGATCCGCCCTGGGCAATGGCGACGGTCACCTTTGCCTGCTTTTCAAACAGGCGGGCGATGTCGGTCATCGGCCGCACCATGGTAATACCGCAGTAGATCAGCAGGTTAGAGCTGTTGGCAGACGACGGCAGGACCGTGGTCTGCATCAGCAGCAACAGCAGCGTGAACCGGCAAACAGATGAACGCATACAGGCCTCCTTGGCGGTTGATTACGCTTTTTCATGGTCAACGGACTCTCCCCCCTCCCGACCTCCCCCCGCTGGGGGGAGGAGTACCAGCGTACTTGGATCCCGCCCCTGAAGGGGGAGGGACGGGGAGGGGGTACTGGTGTCAGGTGATCGACAGCAGCTCCAGCAACGGATCAGCCTCTTCATGCTGATCCTGCAGCCGTTCACGGATGGCAACAAACTGCGGCAGGTTGTCAAAAAACAGCTGCAGCAGACGGGGATCAAAGAACTGGCCGCAGCCTTCTTCCATGATCCCGATAATTTTATCCAGCGGAAAGGCCTTTTTGTAAGGGCGGTCAGAGGCCAGGGCATCAAAGACATCGGCCACCATCACGATCCGGGCAAAGATGTGGATATCCTCCCCTTTCAAACCGGCGGGGTACCCGCTGCCGTCCCATTTTTCATGGTGCTGCAGGGCCACGATCTGCCCGGCACTCAGAGAGTTGAAGCGATCTCCCTCTGACAGAATCCTGCCGCCGATGGTGGTGTGCAGTTTCATGATCTGCATCTCGGCATCATCCAGCTTGCCCGGCTTGAGCAGGATACGGTCAGGGATACCGATCTTGCCCACATCATGCAGCGGTGAGGCCAGCCGCAGCAGCTCGGCCTGCTCGCCTGAGAGCCCGGCCAACAGGGCCAGTTCTTTTGAGATCTCGCTGATCCGCCGGGTGTGCATGCCGGTTTCCATATCACGAAATTCTGCGGCGCGGCCCAACCGCAGGCAGATTTCATATTCTGCCTCTTGAGACAGGGTCAGCGCCTTCTGCAGGGCCGCTGTTTTTTCAGCCACCTTCTGCTCCAGCACTGCATTCATGTTGTTGATCAGATCCTGATAGCGCTTGGTGCGAACATGGTTTTTGACCCGCATCCGCATCTCTTCCGGGTTGAACGGTTTGGGTAGAAAATCATTGGCCCCCATCCCCAGCACCCTGGTCACCTCCTGTTGGTCAGCAGTGACCACAATCACCGGCAGGGTGTTCAGCCTGGTGGTCTGCCTGACCAGTTGCAGCACCTGAAACCCGTCCATGATCGGCATCTGCAGGTCAAGCAGCATGATATCCAGCTGGGGATTGGCCTCCAGCTGCTGCAGGGCCTCTTCACCGTTACGGGCAGTCAGGATGGTTGCGCCGGTCTCCTCCAGCATCCCCTGCATGATCATCAGGTTAAAGTTGTCGTCGTCAACCAGCAAAACCGTACATTCTTCAAACATAGCTCTCCTCACTTTGCTTGTGGCGGGCCTTGTCGCGGTACATCTGCTGGTCGGCACGGGCAATGGCCTCCGGCAATTGATCCGGCCCGTCGGCGGTGGCAAGCCCCAGCGACATGGAGACAAACGGGCTGACGGTTTGCTCTTGCAGACGTTGCCGAATTCTTGCCAGCATGGCTGCGGCTGCGGCATGCCCCAAGCCGGGCAGCAGGATCACAAACTCATCCCCTCCTACCCTGGCGATCAGCTCATCAGCCCGGCAGCACTGGCTCATCAGCCGTGACGCACGGCAGATCAGCTCGTCACCGGCGGCATGGCCTTCCCGGTCGTTCATCTCTTTCAGGCGATCAAGGTCACTGACAATCACTGATACGGGCCAGCTGCGACCGTTGCGCAGCCGATCCAGCTCGGTCTCAAACCAGCAGCGGTTATAGACACCGGTCAGCTGATCATGGGTGCTGAAATGCCGCAAGGCCTGTTCGGCCTCGGTCTTTTCGGTAATATCGCGGGCCACATGCACCAGACCGCTTACCTGATTGCTGTCATTGCAAACAGGTGTGAGGGAAACCTTGTAAAAACCGCCCAGCATGGCCACCGCATCATGGTAAACCTTCAGACAGCTGCCGCCTCCCTGGGCACGATGCAGCTGACATTCATCAGCAATCCCGCCTTTTTCGTGCAGCAAGGTGCAATAATCACGGCCCAGGGCGTCATTAAGGCTAATCTGCAGCTTTTCCTGTGCGGTGAAGTTGAGGTTGACCACCCGGTAGCTGCTGTCAAGGATCGCAACCAGATCAGGAATGGCATCAAAGGTGTACTTCCAGGTGCGGGCCGATTCTTCCAGCTGACGTCGCGTCACCAGACGCTCGGTTACCCGTGTGAGTGTCCGCTGCAGCAGCTCCAGACTGGCCGGTTTGATCAGGTAGCCATCTACCCCCAGGTTGATTGAGCTGAGCAGCAGATCACCCTGATCATGACTGCTGATCACCACCACCGGCAGATCTGGATTACAGGTACGCAGTTCGGCACACAGCTGCAGCCCGTCCATGCCGGGCATCATCAGATCAGTCAGCAGCAGGTCGCAGGGACGCTCAAGATAGAGCTGCAAGGCCTCGGTCCCGTCAGCGGCCAGACGCAGATCACTAATGAGCGGCCGCAGCATCTCGGCATAGAGTTCCCGGGTAAACGGGTCATCTTCCGCATAGATTACTGACAGCTGGAGTTTCATGATGGGGATGCTCCTTCGGTCTGCGTGATACATCACTATATTCAAACGTTTTTCTGATACCACGGCATCCGCGTCTGTACAATAGGGTGATCACCCTGTAGGGAGAAAAAAACCACTCTCACTTGACAGAAACGGTTTTCACGGTAAGCTGACAAAAAAATGAATCAAGCGGGAGGTAGCCATGCAAGACACCTACAATTTAGGGAGAAACACCATAGCCATGGTGCTGGCAGGGGGCAAGGGAGAGCGCCTGATGCCGCTCACACTGCGGCGGGCCAAGCCCAGCGTTCCCTTTGGCGGCAAATACAAGATCATTGATTTTGTTCTCTCCAACCTGTTTAACTCCGGTATCCGCCGGATGTACATCCTGACCCAGTACCGGGCCTATTCGCTCAACAAGCATATCCGTGAATCCTGGGGCAAGTGGACCGGTCTGGGGGAGTTCTGCGTGGCAATATCGCCGGAAACCAGTAACGACAGCGAATCCTGGTTTCGCGGCACTGCCGATGCCATTCTGCAGTACCTGCGTTTTGTGGAGACCGCCGATGCCGACTATGTCGCGGTCTTTGGCGGCGACCATATCTACAAAATGGATGTTACCCAGATGATCAACTTCCATCGGATGAACCGGGCCGACATCACCATCGCCTCCCTTGAAATACCCAAGGAAGAGGGCAGCCGGTTCGGGGTCTTTTCCGTTGATGACGATAACCGGATCACCGCCTTTGCCGAAAAGCCGAAAAATCCCGAGACGATCCCCGGACGCGAGACCTGTTTCGCCTCCATGGGCAACTACATCTTTCCCACCCGCAAGCTGATCGAGGTACTGCTGGAAGGCAAAAAACTGTACGAAGACCTGGACTTTGGCAAGCATGTGATACCGATGATGCTGGAAAAGGGGGACCGGGTCTTTGCCTACAACTTCAGCGACAACCAGGTACCGGGAATGAAGACAGAAGAGCGCGGGTACTGGCGGGATGTGGGTACCCTTGAGGCCTACTACGAGGCCAACATGGACCTGATCAATGTCTCGCCCCAGCTGAACCTGTACAATTACAAATGGCCGATCCTGACCAACCAGGGCAACCTGCCTCCGGCCAAGACGGTCTTTGATGAAGAGGGGCGGCGGGGTGTCAATATCAACTCCTACGTCACCGGCGGCTGCATCACCAGCGGCAGCACCGTGCTGCGCTCTATCCTGGGACCGATGTGCAAGATCAACAGCTACAGCCTGGTGGAGGATTCTATCCTGTTTGAAGGTGTTACCGTTGGTCGGCACGTCAAGATCAAACGAGCCATCATCGATAAAGGAGTGGTGATCCCGGACGGTGCCGAGATCGGCTACGACCACGAGGCAGACACGCTGCAGGGCTACACCGTTACCGAGTGCGGTATTGTGGTGGTGCCGCGCAAGGAACGCTGAGAACGCGGCAGGGAAACGGCCCTGAAATGTGTCGTTGGCAAAAGATAAATAAGGGGGGCAGCTTTATCAGCTGCCCCCCTTATTTATTTCACCAGCATCTATTGACAAGCTTTAGGGCCAGGAACATAATCTGGCTATATTTAGTGGCTAGTTTTTAATACAAGGGGGGGTTATATGGCAGCAGAATCCTGGCGGCTGCAAGATGCCAAAAATCAGTTTAGCAAAGTTGTGGATGCCGCCATGCACGGTAGACCTCAGCACGTGACCAAACATGGAAAAGAAGTGGTTGTGGTAATGGCAGCTGATGAATTCTACAGCCTTGAAAAACTGAAAAGCATCTCGTTACCTGGGTTTGTTGACCACCTTCTGACATTACCAAAGGATGATGGCGAGTTTGAACGCCTACCGTTCATTTCGCGGGAGGTTGAGTTTTAATGTGGCTGCTCGACACGATGGTTATCTCTGAACTCCGTAAAAAATCTCCTGACGCCGGGGTGATTAGCTGGCTTACCACCACTCCCGCGCACAAACTTTATCTCAGTGTCGTGACTATCAGCGAAATCCAGAGGGGTATTGTATTACAGCGCCAAAAAGACTCTGAATTTGCTCAACGCCTGCAGCATTGGCTTGATGCCCTGCTGCGTAATTACCTTGACCGTGTGCTTCCGATTACCCCCGAAATCGCTCTCAAGTGGGGAGAACTTGCTGCTCGTGTTGGACATGATGGTGCTGATGTCATGATTGCAGCAACCGCACTACAGCATGGTTGTACCGTAGTAACCCGCAATGGACGACATTTTGAAAAGTTCCCTGTACCACTCTTAAACCCTTACCATTCACCCAACTGATTTAATCTATTGTGTTATGACAGAGCCGGTGGCACCGGTAATTACAATGGTCTGATAAATTCGTACGCAGAGTAGTTGCATCCCGACAGTACAAAAACAGCGGAATAGACATGAAGACACAAAGAAAAAAAAGCCGGAATTAGCTTCCGGCCCTTGATGTATCTATGGTGGGCGATACTGGGATCGAACCAGTGGCTTCTACCGTGTGAAGGTAGCACTCTCCCGCTGAGTTAATCGCCCGAAGGAATGGTGTATATAGACGATGCGGGTGGCTTGTGTCAAGGGTTTAGACGATGTTGAAGTTGGTTCTGATCTGCTTCTGCAGGTCTTCCACCAGGATCACGGCCTGGCGCAGACGTTCCCGCTCTTCGCTGTTCAGCAGCATTGGATCAAGATAGTAGGAGTCTTTCTGAATACCTTTGATCTGCTTGATCTGCAGCAGTATCCGGTGACGGGTAAGGATCTCGTAGGCTTCCCGCAGACCGTCAGCCACCTCTTTTGAAAAGCTGCCCTCCTGTTCCAGATACGTAATCCGCTGCACGGTGTTGGTGGCCGGTATCCCCTGGCTCATGGCCAGGATACGGATGTTCATAACCAGCGGCGCCCAGGCCAGCAGCTTGATATTGAACTCCCCCTTGTGCTCGCCGGACGGCTCGGTCCAGAGCTTGCGCATGAACCCCAGAGCCAGCTTCATCTCGGTGGCTGCCCGGGCCATGCTCCAGAGCACTTGAAAATGCTCCTTTTCCATGTCGCGGATCAGTTCGATCAGCTGCTCGCCGATGACCCGATCACCGGTAACAAAACGGGCATCGGAGAGTACGATCAGGTCCATCATGTTCTTGGCAAAATCCTCCACCTCGTAGCGGACAATGGCAAACAGCCGCTTGCGCCACTGTTTGAAGGAGCCGCGCCAGGTGGGGTTGCTGGTCATGATATCGCCGGTACAGCGCTTGAATCCGGCGATTTCAAGGCAATCAACCAGCCGTGTGCCGAATTCGGCAAACCAGTGATCTGCCGCCTCCCCTCCCCCCTCATCATAGACGATCAGATAATCCTGGTCCGTAATCAGGGTCTGCTCCTCACGGCCATCACTGCCCATGCTGATCAATGCGTAACGCACCGGAGGTCCGCCAAGGCCGGATGCCTGCATCTCTTCGGTGACCAGCTGCAGTGACCGTTCTGCCAGGAGCCCGCGATACCGGGTACAGAAGCGGTGAAGATTAAGTGCAGACTGTGAGGTTGCGAAACGTTCCAGCTCAATCTGGTTGAGCGTTTCATGGAGTTTTTTCAGGGCAGACGGTTCTGCAACAGTAATCAGGTGCTGTTGCTGCAGGGATTGCGCATCCCATGACTCAAACCGACACCGTACCGCAGCAATGTCGGTGCGGATCTCCTCCAGGGCCAGCGAGATTTCAGGCAGGGTGCAGTAGCTGGTCAGTTGCTGCAGGGGGGGCAACTGGTCAAGCAGGTCGGCAGTTTCGGGTGAGGTTGCAGGTCTCATACAGATACTCCAAAAAAATGGGGAGGCTTAACGCCTCCCCAACTATACCAGCTGTTCAACTGATGACAACCATCGGCTGCTTAGTGGTCAATGGCCTTAGCCATGCCCAGACCGGTGTTCTGGCGGACGTAGATCTCGTCCCACATCTCCTCTGCCCTGCGGCAGGGGAAGGCCAGGGTAGCCAGAATGGCTGCCATAAAGCCCAGCGGGATAGAAAGGATACCAGG
This sequence comes from uncultured Geobacter sp., assembly GCA_964648885.1. Lineage (GTDB taxonomy): Bacteria > Desulfobacterota > Desulfuromonadia > Geobacterales > Pseudopelobacteraceae > Trichlorobacter. The sequence continues at coordinate 7,613 of CAZYMK010000115.1, forward strand.
GTTTTTCAGAGGGAAGAGCGGCTTGGACAGGCCCAGCATGGACGTGCCGCCACGGTTCTTGGCTTCTTCGGCCTTCTTCTCTTCGATAGTCTTGAGGGTCTTTTCCATAGCTGCAGGAGCAACAACACCTGTGGCGATTTCTTTCTCAAGCTTGGTATAGGCTGCCTTGGCGTTGTCGGCAACACGATCAGGATAGGTCATGTTGGGGGAGACCATCACCAGACCGATGGAGGCGATGGTACCCACCACCAGACCAGCAACCACACCGGCAGTGTTGAACTTTTTCCAGAACAGCGACATCACCACCACCGGCAGGTTACCGGAGGAGGCAACGGCAAAGGCCAGCGCCACCAGGTGGGCAACGTTCTGCTTCTCGGCAGCAATACCGATTACAATACCCATCGCACCCACCACAAAGGAGGTGAAGCGGGCAGCAAAGACCTGCTCCTTCTGGTCGGCATGGCCATCCTTGATCACGTTGACGTAGATGTCGTGAGCAATGGCGGCAGAGGCAGCCAGCACCAGACCGGAAACCACGGCCAGGATGGTAGCAAAGGCCACGGCGCAGAGGAAGGCCAGCAGCAGGTCACCGATGAACGGAGAGAACTCGGTACCCAGGTGTTTTGCCAGCATCATGGCAGCCATGTTGCCGCCTGCGTCAACCTGCTTGATCCCTTGCGGGGTAAGGTGAACAGCAGCGCCAAAGCCCAGCAGGGTGGTCAGGATGTAAAAGGAACCGATGATGAACATGGCCACGATAACCGACTTGCGGGCTTCCTGTGCGGTGGGCACGGTGAAGAAGCGCATCAGGATGTGCGGCATACCGGCAGTACCCAGCACCAGGGCCATACCCAGGGAGATCTGGTCCAGCGGGTTGGTCAGGAACAGGCCCGGCTCAAGGAAGCGCTGACCGGCGTCAGCGGTGGCAGTACCGGCTTCAACCTCTTTCAGGTAGATCGGCAGCAGCTTGACATGGTCAATGATGTTCTGGTTGGTAGCGATATCAGTGAAGAACTGGAACGGGCTGAACCCGGACTTGATGGCAACCATGATAGAGAGGATGCCTGCACCGGTCATCAGCAGGCCGGCCTTGATGATCTGGACCCAGGTGGTGGCAGTCATACCGCCGAACACCACGTAGCCCACCATCAGGATGCCCACGCCAATCACGGCTACTTTATAGTCGATGCCCAACAGCAACTGCATCAACTTGCCGGCACCCACCATCTGGGCAGTCAGGTAAAAGGTGGAAACGGCGACCGTGGAGATGGCCGCTACGGCGCGAACCGGCTTGGGCGAGGTACGGAAAGAGAGGATGTCGCCCAGGGTGTACTTGCCGGCGTTGCGGCAAGGCTCAGCCACGATCAGCAGCACGGTGATGTAAGCCACCAGCCAGCCCACCGAGTACATGAAGCCGTCATAGCCGTAGAGTGAGATCATGCCGGAAATACCCAGGAACGAGGCAGCCGACATATAATCACCGGCAATGGCCCAACCGTTCTGAGTACCGGTGATACCGCCGCCGGCAGTATAGAAATCGGCTGCCGACTTGGTCTGCTTGGCTGACCAGACCACCACCGACAGGGTGGCAGCAATGATCAGCAGGAAGATTGGAATGGTAACCTTGGGGTTGGCCTTC
>CAZYMK010000116.1:0-739 GCA_964648885.1 uncultured Geobacter sp.
GATCATACCAATACCCATGCTTCGCTCTTTTCCGCCACCGTGGTGCTGACCCTGGCCTGTAATTTGGCCTGTCCCTACTGTTTTGAAGAGCCGTTCCGGGATGGCCAGGAGATGAGTAAGGAAACCGGCAGGACTCTGGTTGACTATCTTATCAGCAAGCATCTTGAGCAGGGCCGTAACGTGGAACTGCGCTTTTATGGCGGTGAACCGTTGATGGCTACCACGCGGCTGAAGGAGATTGCCACCCCGCTGCTGGCAGCGGCTGCAAACACCGGCAGAACCTTTTCATTCAGCCTGGTGACCAATGCCACCCTGCTGACGCGGGCTGTGGTGGAAGAGCTGCTTCCCTTGGGGCTGAAGAGTGTTATCATTACTCTGGACTTCCCGGAAATGCTGGACCTGCTCTTGGAGGCCGATATTGATCCGGCGCGGCTGGGACCAGTGCAATTTTCACCGATCCACCCCAAGTCAGGCCTGTTTGACCCCCACGCCGCAGCCTGCGTCATTGCCAACGAACCGTGGCTGATTGAGGCAAACCTGTTTCTGCGGGAAGAAATACTGCGGCGCGGCTTTACGGTGGACAAGCTACAGATGGGCATCTGCATGATCGATCTGGAGCAGACCCTGGTGGTCAACTATGACGGGAGCCTGTACAAATGCCCAAGCCTGATGGGCTGGCCGGAGTTCTGCGTCGGCACCCTGGCCGATGGCGTTGGCGACTACCACGCATCCCACCGGC
>CAZYMK010000116.1:806-9209 GCA_964648885.1 uncultured Geobacter sp.
AGATTGTCATCGTGCCATGCTGGACGCCTCGCTGGAACAGATCGTACTGCAGGATCTGTCGATTACTTCACCAGCTAAATCCCCCCTGCCCCCCTTTCAAAAGGGGGGATTTTAAGACCTCCCCCTTTGCAAAGGGGGATTGAGGGGGATTTGATTTTGAATATGACAAAGGAGAACAGACATGAGCAGCACCAACCAGGCCCTTATCGGCCATTCCTTTAACCTGAACGAGCAGATTTCCTATCAATCAGGTTCTGTTGTCAGCAAGACCCTGCTGGACAAGAAGATCGGCACCTTGACCCTGTTTGCCTTTGATGCCGGGCAGGGGTTATCAGAACATACCGCGCCGTTTGACGCCGTCGTACAGGTGCTTGACGGAACTGCCGCCATCACCATAGACGGTACGGTGCATCAGGTGCAGGCAGGAGAAATGCTGATCATGCCGGCCAATCTGCCCCACGCGCTTCAAGCAGAGCAGCGGTTCAAGATGCTGCTGATCATGATCAGGGCCTGACCGGTCCGGCCTGAAACCTATCTGGCTGCCGTGATATCAGGGCTGGCAGACCATCTCGTTCTTTTGCATCACCTTGATCTCGCCGGTATCCATGTCGTACATCCAGCCGTGGATCGACAGTATGCCGGCATGCATGGCCTTGCGGACAAACGGATACTCAATCAGGTGTTCCAGCTGCAGACGGACGTTTTCCTCCTCGATCAGCCGCCGGCGCTGCTCCGGGGGAATCTGGATCCGCAACAGCCTGATCCGGTCGTCTACCCGCTCCATGGCCTTGTGGGCACTGTTCAGCCAGATCGGGATGTAGCGGTCGTCCTCGCTCTCATTCAGCAGCGCATTGATGGCACCGCAGTTGTAGTGACCGCAGATCACCACATCGGGAATCTTCAGGTGGTTGATGGTGAACTCCAGCACCGCTGAAAGATTCCAGTCGTTGGTGGCCACGATATTGCCCACATTGCGGTGGGTGAACACCTCGCCCGGCCTGGTCTGGGTGATGGTGTTCACCGGCACCCGCGAGTCAGAGCAACCGATCCAGAGTACCGTCGGTTTCTGGTGTTTGCAGAGTTCGGCAAAATAATCCTTCTCTTTCTCAAACACATCAGAAACAAAGCGTTTATTGCCTTCCAGAAGCTTGGAGATCATAGCTACCCCCTGCCGCTTGGCGGACTATTTTACCAACTTTGACAGCTTCTTGAAGGAATCGGTGCCGGCAACCTTCAGCCACTGGAACAGCACCGCCTCGGTGCAGCTGATCACCGCACCGGCTGCCTGCATCATCTCCAACGCAGCCTGCTTGTTCCGGTCGGAACGGCTCATGACTGCATCCTGCACCAGATGGACAACATAGCCTGCATCCAGCAATTCAATCGCCGTCTGCAGCACGCAGACATGGGTCTCCATGCCGGTTACCACCACCTGCCGCCGACCGGTGGCCCGCAGTTGTTCCACAAATGGAGCACAGCCGCAGCTGCTGAAGCTCATCTTCTCCAGCCGGGGCGCTGCCCCCATCTTTTCCTGCAACACCGGCAGCGTCTCACCCAATCCCTTGACATACTGCTCTGTGGCCAGCACCGGCACCTGCAGCTCGGCAGCAGCCTCCAGCATAATGGCGGTGTTGGCGGTAAGCCCTGCCAGAACCTCGCTGTCCATGGCCTTGCAGAGGCGCTCCTGCACATCAATCACCAGCAGAACCGTATCCGTAGCATCCAGAAAAAACCGTTGTCGAATGGTTGTCATGACATCCTCCATTTTATAACTGCTTTATACATTTTTGAGACCATACTTGCAATGAGCACCCTGAATCAAGCTAAATCATAATTAAATACCGTTTGATTAGATCAAGCGTCTCGATCCTGGATCAGCACAAAGGGACTGATCACCAGCATAGTGAAGTACTTCTCAGGATGACTGTTCCACAGATCCAGCTGTGCGGCAGTCGGCTTGGCAATCAGGCTTGATGCAAGCCAGCCCTGCACCCGTCCACGGTCGTCGGCAGCAAGACTGGCTCCCACGTCGGCAAGCTCCAGCATGCCGTCAACCAGGATCAGTGCCCCCCGCTCGGCATGGGACCGCAGCCACTGCCACTGTGCCACATCTACCTGTAATGCCAATTCTTCCTGCGATGCTCCTTTCACCACTGCACCTCCTGTTTTTTATCACTGTTTATACATACCTGCATTTGGGGCTTGAATCATGGCGGTTTTCTGATTAAATGTGAAGACATACTTCATAAGGAGCCTTACATGGCCTTTTCCGGCGATCTGGAGCATCTCTCCATCGTTGACGTAATCCAGCTGCTGCACACGTCACGCAAGACCGGCACCCTGAGTATCAAGGGGCGCAAAGGGGAGATCTTGCTCGCCTTTGGCGATGGGTATCTGATGGGGGCCAGCCACTATGAACAGGGAGCCAGGATCGGCAACATACTGGTGGAGACCGGGGTGGTCAGCGCTGAGACCCTGAAGCAGGCCCTTGCCATCCAGCAGGCGGCCGGCAGCAGCCGCAAACCGCTGATTGCCACACTGCTGGAGAACAATCTGGCAGACCGTAATGCCGCGTTCCGGGGGCTTGAGACCCTGATCGAACTTGCCATTGTAGAGATCCTGACCTGGAAAAAAGGCACCTTCACCCTGCATCCCGACGAACTGCTGGTCTGTGATGAATTCCGTTATTTCCCCGATAAACTGCAGGAAGATATCAGTCTGCCCACTGAGCATCTTTTAATGGATGCCCTGCGCATCTTTGACGAAAAGATGCGGGACGGCCTGCTGCAGATGGAAGAAGAAGAAGAGCCTGCAGCACCTGCACCTGCACCTGCTCCTGCTCTCGAACAGCCGACAACCACGGCAGCCCTCTCTGCTGACGACCTGGGGCTCGGTGACCTTGACGCCATCACCCGCAAAAAGCCCGCCTTCCACGAGGCCCTGCGTGACGAAGCAACCGCTGCCCTGCAGCAGACGAAGCTGATCAATGAGGCGGTGCGCTCTGCCGGTGTCCGACTTCAGCAGTCAACCAGCCTGCCCGAGGCATCGCTGATCCTGCTTGAAACGGTTGCGGTTCTGTTCCCCCGTGCCCTGACCCTGGTGGTATGGGACAAGGAGCTGGTGGCAGAGCGCAGTATCGGTATTACTGCCCCCCGTGCAAGCGGCCCCGGACCGGTGATGGGGTTCCGCATCCCGCTTGCCTCGGCCTACCTGTTCAGCTTTGTACTGGACAAAGGGCTGCTGTTTTACGGCAGGTCGGAAGACCAGGCGCTGATGCAGCACCTGTATCCGGTAATCGGCAAGCCGCTCGAAGCCAAGGTGCTGCTGTTGCCGCTCAAACTGGGCACGCGGGTGGTGGCCATGATCTATGCTGATTCTGGCGACAAACCGGCCAACGATGTGCCGACCGTGCAACTTGAGCGCTGCGCAGAGTCGGCAGCCCAGGCCATTGAGCGTTCCGTGCAGCGCAACACCACGCAGTAAGGCAGCACTCGTACATCTAACCCCCTCCTCGTGCCTCCCCCTCCTGGGGAAGGAGACAACCGGTTACTCCTCCCCCCAGCGGGGGGAGGTCGGGAGGGGGGAGGTTTGACTGCAAAGACAATAAGGCTCGTACAAACAGGAGAACCAACATGGACATGAACCTGCTGAATCAGATCCTGGGCATTGCTTTTGAAAAACGGGTGTCCGACCTGCACTTTGAAGTAGACAACCCTCCTTTTTTCCGTGCCCACGGCCAGCTGATCCGCTCCAAGCTTCCGGCGCTGACACCACAGGACACCGAATTCATCGCCCAGACCGTCCTGGCCCAGAGCAACCGCACCCTGCCCGATGACCTGCGGGAGCTTGATGCTGCCTACGCCCTGCCCAATGGCGGACGGTTCCGGGTCAGCATCTTCCGGCAACGCTGCCATGTCGGCATCGTGATGCGGGTCATACCGCCCTACATTGCCGCCTTTCAGGAGCTAAACCTGCCGCCGGTACTGGGTGAGATCTGCCAGTCACCCAACGGGCTGATACTGGTAACCGGCCCCACCGGCAACGGCAAATCAACCACCCTGGCCTCCATGCTGCAGCACATCAACAGAAGCGACAACTTCAACATCATCACCATCGAAGACCCGATCGAATTCCTGTTTGCCTCGGAAAAAAGCTGCATTATCCAGCGGGAGGTAGGGATTGACACCGGCAGTTTCAGTGCTGCCCTCAAGGCGGCTTTGCGCATGGATCCTGATGTAATCATGGTAGGGGAGATGCGCGACCTGGAGACCATCGACTCCTGCATCAAGGCCGCCGAAACCGGTCACCTGGTCTTCTCCACCCTGCATACCCAAAGCGCTTCATCCACCATCAACCGACTGGTGGGCCACTTTCCGCCCGACTCCCAGGAGGTGATCCGCCAGCGTCTGGCAGACATCCTGGTAGCCACCGTCTCACTGCGGCTGATTAATGACAAAAGCGGTGAAAAGGTGCTGCCGGTGGTGGAGATCATGCGCACCACCACCACCATTCAGGCCTGCATTCGCGAGGGGCGATTCGATGAGATTGAGAAGCATATTGAAAACGGCCGCACCCAGTACCAGATGCAGTCCCTTGATCAACACCTGGTCCAACTCTGCCAGCAGGATTTGATCACCTTTGAACAGGCCAAGCGGATCACCCGCTCCATGGACCTGGAACGCAAACTGACCTTTGGAGAGTAACCGCTGATGCGGAAGGAGAAACCGTAATGAACCGACCTTTGAAACTGCTCTGCCTCGTTGTCTGCACCACCCTGGCAACAGCCACCTGCACCTTTGCCTATGAAGAGGAAGAGCTCCAGCTGCCGCAGGTGTATGATCTGGGCGGCAAACCCGCCAAGGTCCAGAAAAAAGCCCCGCCACCCAAGCCAACACCGCCGCCTGAGGCAGAGGTGTTTATCTCACCGCCACCCATGCCGCCACCGCCACCACCACAACCGCGTTACGATGCACCACCGGCCTACCGGCCCGCACCGCCACCGGTTCCGGCAGGTGAAGACAGCCACTTTATCCAGCACGACGATTACTTTACGCAGCGTCACAGCCTTGATGGACGCGCCTGGATGCATGTTGATCTGGCAAAGATGATGAACGGACCGGCCGGCCACACCAAGGGCGAGGCTGAGTTCATGAAGATCAGGGATGCCAAGCAGTTCTGGACGGCCCACTTCTGGCAGACCAGAATTGCGGCACAAAACGAGCTGAGGCTTGGATTACAGGTTATCATCTTTGAAGGAAACCATCGCGGCAGTGTCTACCTTGCCCCCCAGAGCAAGGAGCGGGCACGGGGCAGCAGCTGGTTCATGGCCAGGATCACCGACACATCAGATCTGTACAAGGGCTATGTGACCGTCTCGGGGAACTACAAGGTAGCGGTGGACAATCTGCGGGTCATCGTTCAGTAAACGGCAGGGCACAACCTGTTAAGCATACGCTCTTTTGCCATAAAAAAACAGACTGGAAAAAAGAAACGGAATAGACGATAGTAAAGTTAACGGGAGCGCTCACCGGAACAAAGACAGTACAAAGAAGCAAGATGGTGCAGTACAGGCAGCAGAAGTGATCGTCGCAGCAAGAAAGGCGGACACTATCGTAGAAGCAGAGAACCCACATAATGTTTTGCAGCATCTATCCGTTGGCATCCGCTGCCGGATCATCCCGTGAAACAGGGAAAACAGAATCTTTGAGGCCCGCGTAGCATACGCGGGCCTTTCACGTTTGTGTATAAGACAAAACCTGTGGTATCTGATTATCCGTCTCTTCCGGCAAGTGAGGAACACCATGGATGACAAGCTGCAGCCACAACAGCAGGACACCAACGAACAGCTTGTCAGTTACTGGCTTAACAGTGACAACCGAATCGTCAGGGTAAGCAAGCTATGGAATCAGTTCGCCCTTGCTAATGATGGCAGCAAAGAACTGCTTTCACCAGAGATTCAGGGATGTTCTGTTTTTGAGTTCATCAGCGGCGACCAGACCCGCATGTATCTCGAAACCCTGCTACAGCACGCACGTTTCCTTAACAATGCCATAGGCCGTCCCTATCGCTGTGACTCTCCCACCTTGAAACGATACATGTTTATGTCCATCAGGCCGGCAACAGAGAGCCTGGTTCAGCTTGACCATGTCCTGCTGAAGACCGAACCACAACATCAGCAGATACTCTACCGTCATGCTCCCACTCCCGAATCCGGTGTTACTCCAAGGTGCAGCGTTTGCACCCGGCTGCTGATCAAGGAGAACTGGCTATCACCGGATGATGCCGCAACACTGGGAATACTGTCACAGCAAAAGCCCCTCCCGGTCACCTATCGCATCTGCCCGTCTTGTAAACGCACGCAACTTGGATTTTGAAGTCCAACACCGCCTGATACTCACAAGCATTACAGATGACGAGCTGTTTCCAGAGTCTGGACCCGACTGCTTGCCACGTGATCCGGAAGCTGCACAAAGCAGCCCCTCATTCCGACAGCAATGGCTTTAAACTCCCGCTGTTGACAGACTGACGTTCCCTGTTAACCTTTATATCAATCTGTGACTAAATGGAGATGCCCCATGGACAAAATTCCACACGACAGATCCATAAAAGTGTTCTGGTACGCACTTACCGCGTTGCTGGCAGCCATTGGCTTATACATCGCCAAATCCTACCACTACCTGCTCTTTCATACCCTTGTTGAACTCTTCAGCATTGCCATCGCCTTTGTGATCCTGATTCTGGTCTGGAATACCAACTGGGACACCAGTAACCGTTATCTCAAGATTCTGGGATTGGGCTATGCCGCAGCCGCTGGCATTGACCTGATCCATACCCTTGCCTTCAAAGGTATGCAGCTGTTCAGCGGTTATGACGCAAATCTGCCCACCCAGCTCTGGATTGCAGCCCGCTCCGTGCAAGCGTTTACCCTGCTGGTAGCACCCCTTGCTGGAAAAAAACGGCTAAGCCTGCCACTACTGTCAGCCGGATACGGTACGGTTTCTCTGTTGCTGGTCTGGGCGGCGTTTTCCGGCAGGTTTCCAGACTGTTTTATTGAGGGCAAGGGGTTAACCGACTTCAAAATTTACGCAGAGTACCTGATCGTAACGGTAATCGCCATTGCCGCATATCTGCTGTATCGTATCAGAGACTCCTTCAGCAGCGGCACCTACCGGCTGATCATGGCCTCCTACCTGCTCACCATTGCCGCTGAGCTTGCCTTTACCACCTACTTCAGCGTCTACGGCTTTTCCAACATGATTGGCCATTATCTCAAGGTCATCGCCTATTTTCTGCTGTACCGCGCCATTTTTGTGACTGCGGTCCAGGACCCACTGGGCACCCTGTTCAAAGAGTTGAAGCAGTCTGAACAGTCTCTGATTGAGGCAAAAAACTCGGTTGAGCAGCAGGTGGCCGAGCGGACGGCAGCATTGCAGGAAAGCGAAGGACGCTTCCGTTCACTGTTCCATGAGCATGCCGCAATCTTTCTGCTGATTGATCCGGCAACCGGCGGCATTATTGATGCGAACAGAAGCGCCGCAGCATTCTATGGCTATAGCATTGATGAACTGAAGCAGCTGCAGATCGGCAATATCAACATCCTCCACCCTGATAAGGTTAAAGAGGCAATAGCGCGTGCAACAACAAGAAAAGACAATCATTTTGAATTCACTCACCGCCTGAAAAACGGTGAGCTCAGAAACATTGATGCCTACACCACCCTGATCAGCTATGGAGAGCACAACCTTATTTTTTCAATTATTCATGACATCACTGAACAGGTAACACTCAAGAACAGACTTGATCTAGAACGCTCACATCTGCGTACCCTGATTAATACCATGCCGGACATTGTCTGGCTCAAGGATGAGCACGGGGTCTACCTGTCGTGCAATCTGCGTTTTGAACAGTTTTTTGGTGCACCGGAATCAGAGATTGTCGGCAAGACCGACTATAACTTTGTTGACCGGGAACTGGCTGACTTCTTCCGTGAGAACGACCGCAAGGCCATGGAGGCAGGCGGACCCAGCAGAAACGAAGAGCTGATTACCTTTGCCAGTGACGGCCATCAGGAATATCTGGAAACGGTCAAGACTCCGTTGGTTGCACCGGATGGCAACCTGATCGGCGTGCTTGGCATTGCCCGTGACATAACCGAACGGAAAAGGGCCGAAGAGGAGTTGCAACGTGCCAAAGATGCAGCCGAAGCCGCCAACCGGGCAAAGAGCGAGTTTCTGGCCAATATGAGTCATGAGCTTCGGACCCCGATGAACGGCGTGGTGGGTATGGCTCAACTGCTTGAGTTTACCCAACTGACCCCGGAGCAGCAGGAGTATGTCAATGCCATCAAGCTCTCGTCAGACAATCTGGTGCAGATTATCAGCGATATTCTGGATCTGTCCAAGA
>CAZYMK010000117.1:0-8793 GCA_964648885.1 uncultured Geobacter sp.
CTTGATATCCCGATTCCTGGGCAGGCATAGTTATAATGCCCGGGAATTTAGGATCTAACCATACATGCCGCTTTTCGGCACATGGCTGATTGATCTTGCCCTGTTTTTCGGCTGGCATGAAAGCAGCGCAGAAAATCACTGGCCCGATATATTCGGCGAGGACAACTTTTGTGCTCTTACTGGATTACAACCTCTTGAAGGCACGCATGTTGACAAAGACGCAAACCCGGTTCCGATTACGCTTGAAAACTGTCGAGACAAGCTGCTGACGCAGCGCGAGAAGCTCCAGAAGATGGAACTGGCTGATGATCTGCCGCTCCTGAGAAACATTGACCTGCTGGAAGGACTGCTTGGCCTGAACAAAGCTGAGAAGACGATACTGACGTTTGCAGCCGGATTGAATGCTATTGAAGAATTCGAGCAAGCCATCAGCTCCAGTTGTCAGAAAATCAATTTAAAGAGTTTAAGTCAAGCTTTGGCACAGATTAGCGGGATAACGGAAACCGAACTGTATAAGGCCTTAAACCACGACAGCATTCTATTCAGCACCGGACTTTTGGAAATCAGAACATACACTGACGAACTGCAAGAGAAAATAAGTATGATGCTCAGCCTTTCAGGCATACTGCTGATGCACCACGATAGCAGCAGCGATCTGGTGTTCCGTTTCATGAAAAAAGCGGCAGAACCAACCCTTACCTTCGAAAACTTCCCCCATCTGCAGCGCGATGCCAGGCTGCTGTCGGCATATCTGCGCAATACGCTGCTGAAAAAAGAGCGTGGCGTCAACATACTGCTGCATGGCAAGCCTGGCGTGGGCAAAAATGAGTTTGTTCAGGCCCTGGCCAGGGAGCTGCAGGTGGAACTGTTTGAAGTTTCCTCTGTCGATGAGCAGGGAATCGCAGCCACAGGAAAAGAACGGTTCAGAATTTACGCGCTTTGCCAGAAGCTGCTGGCATCCAATCATAACGCTCTGCTGCTGTTTGATGAAATTGAAGATGTCTTCCCCGTTGGCCTCAGTCCATCCAACATGCTTTTTGGCAGCAGTGGCGTAGAACAGAGTAGCGCCAGCACCGGCAAAGCCTGGATCAACCGCACCATGGAAAACAATCCGATACCGGCCCTCTGGATCAGCAATCGGGTGGAACAGATCGACAAAGCCTATCTGCGGCGGTTTGATTATTCCGTCAGCTTTCCCACACCGCCATATAACATCAGAGTTACTATGGCGGAACATCATTTTGCCTGTTTCGACCCGCCCCGAGACTGGCTGGAAAAGCTGGCAGCAAACGAACAGATCAGCCCGGCCCAGTTTGAACGGGCTGCAAAAGTGGCACGGCTTGGCAGTCCTGATGACAATCAGCAGGCATTGCAACTGGTGGAGCAGACGCTGGATCGCAGCACAAGCCTGTTGGGTCAGAAAAAAACACCGGACAGGAACATAGTGCGCACCGGTTACAGTCTGCAATGGCTGAATACTGATCTGCCGGTTCAACAACTGGTGGATGGCGTCACACGCCGCCCATACGGCACCTTTTGCTTTTACGGTGCCGCCGGTACCGGCAAGAGCGAGCTTGCCCGCTACATGGCGGATCAGATCGGCAGGCCAATACTAATCAAGCGGACTTCCGATATACTGAGCAAATGGCTTGGAGAATCAGAGCAGAACATAGCGGCCATGTTTACGGAAGCTCGTCAGCAGAATAGCGTGCTGGTACTGGATGAGGCAGACAGTTTTCTTGCAGACCGGCGGGATGCCCAGAACAGTTGGGAGGTAACCCAGGTTAATGAGCTGTTGACCCAGATGGAAGCTTTTGAAGGGATATTTATCTGCACTACCAACCTTATGAACAAGCTGGATCAGGCTTCGCTTCGGAGATTTACTTTCAAGGTCCGGTTTGATCCGCTGACGCCGGATCAGCGAGTAGCTCTGTTTCAGCAGGAGTTGGTTCGGCTGGGGGGAAATGCAACAGACAGCAAAGCATGGAAGCCGCAGGTAACAACACTTGAGCAGCTTACCCCCGGAGACTTTGCCGTGGCTGCCCGACAGTTTGAATTGTGGGATCTGCCCGCCACGGCAGACCGGCTCTATGGGGCGCTGAAGAAGGAATGTGAGGCAAAGGGGGCTACATTCAGAAAAATCGGTTTTGAACTATAATCCGTTACTTTAATGTTTTAAAAACGTGTGAGGATCTTATGCAGGCGATCTACAAAGGTTTACCAGAGTTTTTCAAGTTGATTATTGATGTGGTGGAGCACAGAAAACACCGTGACTCATTGTCTATAGTTGCATTTCACCTGCTTGCTGACATTTTAAAAGGCTCCGAGCATGCTCTTGTTCACTATTTCACGCTGACACTGAGTGAACCTTTTTTACAAAACTCTCACATTGGAACTCCTTATCAGAAATGGGCTGACCAGACTAATCAAAATTTTCAGAGAATAGATCAGCATATAAAATTACTGTTCCCGACTTTCCAGCACCTGGCTCATGATACCGAAAATCACGTCACTAACGACTCTGCAATTGGTGATTCTAAGCGCGCAACTATATGGTATTCCAGACTACTTAATGGCTATGGGTGCTGCGTGGTTAATTTAGATAAGCCGTCAATGCAATTAGCAGCCATAAATTTCGATGGCTGGATTGAACCTGGTAGCAACCCGGTAGCGTTCAAGTCGAACTTTGGGGCTTCACCGGCAGTCATAACATCTGAAATATGTTTATCTGACAGAGCTGTTTTAAAAGATATTCAGCACATAGGGTTGTCACGGGTTGAAGAATTACGATCAATGCTGGCTCATTTTGCGACTTGGCTCAAAGCGAACTACACCATGAATGATATCAGCCAAGTCCCTCAAAAAGATCCTTTTTTCTACAAACATTGGATCGAGAATGGAGGTTCATTTTGATAAGCGTGGCTCAGCTATTTGTAAGGCAGACGCTCTTGCTGAATCATAGCCAGCCGTTCAAGCTCAGGGTCTTTGTGCACCAGCACCGCATCAAGAAGTTGGGCCGCTGCTGCTATCCAGACATCTGCCAGAGAAAGGGGAAAGCATGCCTTGATTGAGGCTGCCTGTTCCAGCAAGTCTGGCGATTCATGCAGCCAGGTAATCGGCAGACTCAGGCACTGGTTATATGCAGTGCGTCCGGCGGACTCTCCTTCATCCTTCCAGACGCGATAGAACAGCTCCATCTGGGTCATGAAGCAGGCATGGCAGTCATCTTCACAGCGGGCAGAAGATTCCAGCAGTTCGGCAACCCGGTCTGCGCCCGGTTCATCATCCCGCAAGGCAAGGAGAGCCGATGTATCCAGCAGGTAGGTACTCATGCTTCGCTCAGCCTTTCTGCCTCCCGGTCTGCCACCAAACGTGCAGCGCCGCCGCCTTTTCCGCTGCCCCTGAAAGCCGCCAGAAGTCCAGCAGTCGAGGTTTTAGCGGTAGCATCGGCCTTTCCCTGCACAAGGGCGTCATATTCCTGGAGTGAAAGTAGATAGGCCACAGGTCTGCCACGACGGGTAATGCTCACCGGCTCACGTTGCGCGTATCCAGCAGCAAACCAAAGTGATTTTGTGCCTCAACAGAGGTCATGGTTCTCATCGCATCCTCCTTTCAGGTAGCTAATAAGCGCATTATAGCTAGTTTAGATGATTTGACAAGTTACGTTGTTTTTCGCTTTTGCTGTTAGTTTGATTTGCTGTTCCAGTGTCTTCTGAAACAGAAAGCATGTGGTTTGTATGGGGATGGGAAACAAAAGAAAAATCAGTAAGTTCATCAGCCTGGTGCTGCGTCACCGGCCGGATCTGATCGGCATTGAGCTTGACGGCAGCGGTTGGGTTGCCATTACGGAGCTGGTAACAAAAGCGAAACATGCCGGGGTGTGCCTGTCAGAACCAGAACCGCTTGTGCGCTGTATTGTTGATGAAAGCGACAAGCAGCGTTTCCGTATCAGTGAAGATGGACTGCGGATTCGGGCAAATCATGGTCACTCGCTGCCTGCGGTTGATCTGGGGCTGACACCGACTGCCCCGCCAAAAGTGTTGTTTCATGGCACTGCCCGCCACCTGCTGAACAGCATTGCGGCCCAAGGAATTGTCCCTGGCAAACGCCGGATGGTGCATCTTTCCGAATCATATGAGGCTGCAATGGAAAATGGGAAGAGACATGGGCTGCCAGAGGTAATCACGGTGTCGGCAAGCAAGATGCATGGGGAAGGGTTTTTATTCTACCGCTCCGTAAGCGGTGTCTGGCTTACGGAGCGGGTGCTGATAGATTACGTAGTTCGGGATGTCAGGTGAATACAATCACACTACATCTATAAGGCTTATATTTCGGAGCACTAAGTAGGTACACATAAAACAGACCTGATTCAGGAATTTTGCCTGCCTGCACCAAACTACTGTGCCAAATGGTGCCACCATGCCGCAGCTTATCCAATGTATTGATGCCATCGCCAGAGAAAAGCAACTGGATTTGCTGCTCATTCGATTCACAGGATCAGTACAATGTCATGCAATTTGTCAAAATAAATCCTGATTAGCGCCAATCTTCCGCTCATGGTTTGACAAGCTCACCACATACGGAAGATCAATCAGTTACAAGGACAAACCCGTTTACCCTGAGCCTGTAGAAGGTGCAGCGGAAGAAGAACGCTAATCAGGAAATAAATTACAAATAGTCTACTTTTCAGCCACTTACTTCCCCGAAACAACAGGTTCACCCAAACCATCAGAGAAACAACATGAGAAAGCCCCTCGACAGTTGCCAGTCAGCTTCCATTTGATCCCAGGTTTTGGGGCCTGGTAAAAGAAACCATCAGACCGTACGGTCGGGCCAGTTTTTCCAGAGTGTCCAGCCGTGGGTTTCCCTCTCCTCTTTCCACAGCCGCCAATACACGCAGATCGATCCCCACAAGTTTGGCATAGTGCACCTGTGTCATTCCGGCTGCCAGACGCATCAGTCGAACCGCCTCGCCAATGGACAGCTCACCGGCAGCCAGTCTGTCGGCCAGGGTTTCCCTCACCTTCCGGCGTTCTTCTGCTGACAGCTTGCGCACCTTGATAGGGGCGCTCATCAGGAGATCCTTTCCGCTGCATCTGCCAGCAACTCCCTGTTCTGATTAACAGTGCTACTGCGGCGCGCTATCACTTCATCGGAGACACCGGTAGAACGAGCCAGCTCGGTAAAATTTGTAAAATGATCGGCTAAAAACTGATACATCGCTGCGATCTGCTGCGCTCCCGGTGTTCCCGGAACCGTCAGCAGGTAGTTGCCCACAGCCAGCCAGTCAGGCTGCGCCATGGTTTCTCTTGATTGATCCCACCTGACTACCCTGGCATATCCTTCATCAGAAAGAAACATGGGGGCCACGTCATAGAGCGGCGAGATGCGCACCTCACCAGTCGCTTGTTTCAGGAATGCGTGGTTACGGGCATGGTTGTCCGGATTGCCAAGGCAGATATTCAGGATGTCCCTGCGCAGGTATTCCAGCAGGTCTATGGCAGGGCATGAGGAATAGGTGGCAATCAGACGGCAATGCTCTTCGTGTCTGGCACGTACTCCGAATTCTGCTGTGCCGGCAACCGAAGCAAAGGACTCCAGTCCGTGGCGCAGTACTCCCCCTTCCGAAAGACACACCCGGTCAAATCGTGGGATGAAAAGTGACCGCTCCTCATCAAAGGCAATCTGATCCGCAGCATATACCTCTGCGCCAAGCAGGGAAGCCAGACGCAGATATGCTCCTTCGTTGCGGATAATCTGGTGTTCTCGTTCAGACCGGTTGCGTGCAAATTTCACCAGCCAGTGCCGCGCCGCCTGATGGTCGGGCAGTGCCCCACCGGCATGCAAGAGCCCTTCACGGTCCTCTACCAAAAGGAGTTTGGGAGATTCGCCCTGTACATCGGAGGACCCTGCCACAGAAGCGCCCTGACTGATCATGTATTCAAGGAAGCCGGACTCTCTGAGCGCAACCTCGCTGCGTGGAAAGCCTTGCGGCTTTATGACAGGCTCAGGTAGCTCCTGACCGTCCGTAACACGCAGCCAGCCAACAGGATGTCTGGCTCCCTTGGTGAGAAGAGACCAGTCAGATGTCGGGTTGTCGCCAAGTTGCAGTCTTTCGAGCCAGCTTCGGCGTCCGGCGCCTGTGGGAACAAGGTCCAGCAAAAAGGCAGGCCAACGTTCATGACGTAGAGCGAGAAAATCAATGGGGAGTGGCAGGGATACCCGTGGAAAACAGTGCCCATCCTGACTGCTCAGGAAGGCGGTGACATATGTGGCATCATACTCCAGATACCCACCGCAGCCGACATAAACATTCGATACCTGCTCTTTGAATGGCGAGTATTGAGCAATGACCTGCCAGCTGCCTTCTCTGTATAGCTGAATTTCGGCAAACATATCATTATAATGCACTATTACTGAGCCGTGATCAATAACAAAAATACAATATAATGATATATTGTCTCTGCATATTTGCAGTCCAACCATGACCGGCCAACCGGCTCACTGTATCACATGAGCCTGCGTGTCTTGATAGGGCCGTGGGTCTGTTTTAGCATTTCACTAAAATTTGACCCTTACCCCAAGGGTACCGACATTTATGTCGTAAACCGGTGTGCCGTCTCCCATGGCAAGTGAGTAGATTCGATACTGCAGATACAGCTCTGTGGCGAACTGTTTGAACTCCTGCACGACCGCTGCCCCGACAGAGGTTCCACGGTCGCCTGATGCTACACTGTTTTCTGAACGAGACAGGTCAATGCCAAAGGCAGTACTGCCCTGATTGGTCAGATCTGCCAGCCAGCCCAGTTTCACATAGTAGCTGAAGGCGTCTTTGCCGGCTTTTTTATCAAGCATACCGCTGGAAAGGGTCAGGTTCAGGCCGCTTGCCGTATGCAGCAGAGAGAAAGAACCGTCATACTGCAGGCCACTGTCCGCTTGTTTCGGGTTCGCAATCCCGAAACCGGCAGCGCTCTGGAATCCATACCCCTCGCTGGCCCAGTGCAGACCAAGGTCAGAACGCTGACCTGATACAACTGATCCGGCCAGATGGAATCCATGCCAGGTCGGGCTGTCGTAGCGCAGACGAGATTTGACATTCAGGCCGTCATAGTCGGTAAACACGTCAGCCAGGGCAGCGCTTGTCAGCTGGCCGCTCTTCTTGCGGAAAAACAGGCCACCGGCAATGTCAGCCACTGAAGAATACAGGATGATATCCGTTTTTGAGAGGTCGGATGCTGCAGTCAGGTAGGAGGCTGTGTTGCCCTTGCCCAGAGAGAGCTTGCCGTACTTCTTGCTGGCAAGGGAGATATCTGCCCAGCGGGCGTTCAGGTAGGTGCCCGGTGTCTGATCTGTTTGTGAGACCTTTGAAGATTCGTCAGCGGTGAAGGCCAACTCCAATCGGGTACCAAGTGTCAGGTCACTCGTGATTGCTGCCGAACCCACCAGCCTGAAACGTGAATTTGAGACATTGTTGTCAACATGATAGAGCGTTGTCCCCGCTCCGTCGCCAACAACGTTGATGGCCCGGTTTACCTGACCGGACAGGGTCAGCCTGATCTTGTCGTTTCCAGAGGCAATTATTGCAGGTGCCGGCGGCAACAGGCCGGGCGTAGGTTTGACTGACTGAGAAGGCGGCTGCGGCTGGGCATCGGCCTTTTGGAGCAGGCCGGTCACCTGCTGCTGCAGTGCCTTCAGCTGGGCTTCCTGGTGCTGGATCTGTATGGCCTGCTGCTGCAGAAGCTGCTGCTGCTGTCTGATGGTTTCCTGCAGCTGCCTCAACACCTGAGGATCAAGCTCTGCTGCCTGAAGATGGCTATCTGGACAGACAAGGAGGGCAGTAACCAGACAAACAATCGAGTATATCCGCTTCATTTTTCACCTACTTTTATCGTGAATGCTGCAAGTTCCACTGTCACACTGGTGCCGTTTGGGCAGATACGGACGAATGCGCGCAAATAGCCAGTAGCCGATACGGGCAAACCGGTTTATCAGCGGTAACCGGATAATCCGTGCCATGAAGCCGTATATGGTTGAAGGCGGGAATGCCTGCCAGATGGCCCAGAATGAGTCAACCCCTTTGAATACTTGGCCGTTGTGATCAATCGCATGTAGTTGCTGCATAAAATCATCAAGAGAGATCCTGTAACATGCAGGATCGAAATCAGGTCTGCTGATGTCTAGTGCAATCAGCTTTTCGCCATGATCTTTCCGTAGGTAGTGCTCAATCTCCGTAGCACAGACAACGCATGACCCATCATAGAAAACCTTGAGCGGGAACCGGGGCGTTTTCATTCAAATAAGGTGGCGCAGTTCGGTAACGGTGAACCAGGCAGCATGGGTAACAGCCGTTCCGGTGCCGGGGCCAACGGTTGCATCGGCGTTTTCTTTAATTTGTGCCAGCATCGGGCCGGACTCTTCTGTCTTGATCAGCTCCAGGCCCAGGCGGACACCGATGAAACCAGGACCTGCTACTTTGAAAAGAAATGATGCCTGCGGGTTCTCGACAATATTGCGGTAGGTACGGCCATTGGTCATGCCCCACACCATCGTCTGCTCATCTATGACTCGCGGACGGGCATAGACCGCAGTATTGACGATACCGTCCTTTGATGCGGTGGCCATGACTCCCAGGCCTTGTTGCTGGAACAGATCATTCAGGTTCATGCTTGGTCTCCTTTATTAGCCTATCACGAGTGTTGGGTGGATAAATCAGTACACCCAAATGGGTCATATCTATACTGCCGGTTCACAAAAGCCTGACTTCAGGGCAGAACTCCCATTCCTAAGCAAAAA
>CAZYMK010000117.1:8803-9180 GCA_964648885.1 uncultured Geobacter sp.
CCCCGTGCAACAGTCGCTTCGCCACCTTCAGACCGCCTTTGGTAACTTCTTCGCCAAAAGGGGTGGGTAAATCTGTACACCAAAATGGGTCATATCTCAATGCCGGTTCACAACAGCCTGACTTCACGGCAGAACTCTCATTTCTGAGTAAAAAGCTCCATTAGGCACAACATATATCTTGACAGACACTTTTCAACACAAGATGTTGATAACCCCCTGCATAACTCCTGGCGTTCACACAAGACCAAAGAGTAAGGAGTGGGTTATACGGATTGCACAAAATTTAAGCATTTTTACGCGCCACTGCCAAGCTTGTCTCACGCTCTTCAAGAATCACCCTGCTCAGTGCAGCACCGTCCAACACGAGGGACTGGTCC
>CAZYMK010000118.1:0-316 GCA_964648885.1 uncultured Geobacter sp.
TCTCCACTGCTGGCCAGCAACAGGTACTCGCCAGCAACTTCCACAAGAACCAGGGACTTGCGAGGCCCCATTGAGCGCACCTCGACTATGCGTATGTTTCGATTCCCCTGAGACAGTGCCGGCAGCTTGCGCAACAGCCGTGTAGCAGTATAATAGACCAGCAAGATCAATCCTACAACCAGAGCCAACGCTGCAAGCATCTGTAGAAAGCTTGCTAAAAAACTGTAACTCTCGGCCTGAGTGCCACGTTCGGATCCCCAGACAACAGCAGGAACCAGTAGTGCCCCGGCTTGTAACAGGCACCGAGCCAGTCCCA
>CAZYMK010000118.1:326-6415 GCA_964648885.1 uncultured Geobacter sp.
ATTGGGGCTGACAATATCCACCAGGCGCACCCCGAATTTCTCGTTGACAACCACCGCTTCTCCACGGGCCACAAGCTTGGAGTTCACAAAGATATCCAGCGGCTCGCCGGCTAGCTTACTCAGCTCCACCACCGCCCCCTGGTTAAGCTGCAACACGTCACGCACCAGCAGCTTGGTCCGGCCCAGCTCAACGGTTACCTGCAGCGGTATATCAAGAATGAATTCAAGATTTTTTCGTTCTTCAGCAGATTCTGCAGTATCAGGCCGGTCGCTCACGTTTGGCCCCCTTGTTCAAAATAATAGTACTGACCTGCAGCGCTTTGTTGCCATGCCGCACTCCGGGCACACCTTCATATTTCGGCACGCCCTCCACCTTCACCAGCAGTTCACTGGTGCAGGGTTTATCAAGCATGATGGTATCCCCCACCTGCAGGTCAAGCAGCTCACGCAGGGTGATGTTCGAATTGCCCAGTTCCACGGAAAGCTCAAGGGGCGCGTCAAGGATCTCTGATGAAAGGCGGAATGACCATTGCGGGTCAATCGCCATCAGGTCAAACTGCATCCCCTCTTTCAGCTTGTCCCTGATCGGCTCTATGGTCATAATCGGGACCACAAAAACCATGGTGCCCACGGTCTCTTCAATATGCACCTTGATGGTCATGGTCACCACCTGGTACTCAGGCGGCACAATAGTCACCAGGCGCGGGTTCATCTCCATCCGCAGCAGATTCATCCGGACCGGATAGAGCGGCGCCCAGGCCTTTTCAAGATCAGCAAGCACATCCGTCAGCACCATCTCCACCAGACGCAGCTCAAGGTTGGTAAAGAGTCTGCTCAAGGTCAGTGAATTCCTGCTGGTGCCCCCCAGCACGCTGTCAATGATTGAAAAGGCCAGAGCAGCATCCATGGCCACCAGGGCGGCCCCCTTAAGAGGCTCAAGCTTGAAGATCGCCATACAGACCGGTGTGGGCAGGGTCTGCAAAAAATCATCAAACTTATAGGAACGGGCACCGACTTTTTTGATTTCAACCACCTTGCGCAGGCGGTTGGAAAGCGTTATCCGGTTGTAGCGGATATAGCCGTCATAGACAATATCAAGGTTCGGCACAAAGCCGCGGTATGCCTCAGTGTTAAAGAGGTCATAACTGACCGCTGTCCCTTCGGTCTTGGAAAGCTCCTTTTCAGGCTCTATCCTGCCGTCAAAGACTGCGTTAAGCAGCGCTTCAATCTCTGCTTTACTGAGGATCTTCTCCATGGCCATCAGGCAGATCCTGTCTACTGAACCACGAAATCGGTAAAGTACACCTTGGTGACCTTGCCCTGAGCCACGATCCTGCTGATGGCAGTCAAAATTTCTTCACGCAGCTGATTCTTGCCCTGCACATCCTGAATCTCCTGCAAGGTTTTAGTGGTCAGCACCACCAGAATAGCATCGCGTATCGGCGCAAGCCTGCCTTCAAGTTCAGCTTTGAGACCGGCATTGGCCATCTCCAGCTCAACCTTGACCTTCAGGTAGCGCAGCTCCTGACCATCGTAGATATTCACGATGAATGGATCCAACGCAAAAGTAGTTGCGGCCCCACCTGCAGCGCCACCGTGACCACCTGCATCGGCCGGTGCACCGTGACCGCCAGCCGCAGCAGCAGGAGCACCACCCTGTACATCAGCGCCCTCTTTTTTCTTGTCGTCGCCGCCCATCATCATAAAGGCCGCCACACCGCCGACAATCAGCACAAGAACAACCGCACCGATTATGATCATCAGCTTTTTTTTGCCGCCGCCTTCTTCCGTGGCTTCAGCAGCCTGTTCTTCCTTCGCCATGGACTCCTCCGCGGTTAACTGGGAACTAAATCAGCATAGTGTGCATTTGTAAAACGAAAAGCATCTTTTTGCAACCAGTTGCGTATAACAACTGCGACTGCATTAAACAAAAGCGCCCCGTCCGCCTTTTGGCAAACGGGGCAGATTGGATGCGTTCAGACGTAAAGACCGGTTTAACGCTTCAGGTTCAAGACCTCCTGGGTCATTTCATCGGCGGTGGTGATGGTCTTTGAGTTGGCAGAATAGGCCCGCTGCGTCAGGATCATCTTCACAAACTGGGCCGCCATATCCACGTTACTCTGCTCCAGAGAGTTGGTGAAAACCTTCTCGCTGCTGCCGTTGAGCGAGTTATTCAACAGCGTGAACCCCTTGTCGGATATGCCGGACTCAACCGTGGCCTTGAACAGCGTGCCGCCGGTCTTTTGCAGAGCATTGGCGTTCGGCACACTGATCACTGCCAGACGCTGCGCGCTCAGAGAATTCTCTTTGGTGGCCGGTATACCGACCTGGCCTGAGACATTGTAGTAATTGGTGGTGGTACCGTCCTTACCAACATAGGTAATCAGCCCGTTCGCTCCGATAGTGACTATCTTTTCAAAAGCCTTGCCGATCTCGCCGGCAAGAATAGTTATGGCTGGCGCTGCACCTGCTGCAGCGGTCTCAGTTGCCGGAATGGCCCCCGTCACTGCGGTATAGGCTGTCACCACTGACGGGGTTTGGAACGTTGTGGTTTTAATCAAGTTATTGGCATCGGCAAGCGTGCTCAAGGCATTATTCGAGAGTGCGGTACTCTGCGGTGATGTTATCGCCAATCCGGCCGCATTCAAGGCAGATTCAGTCGCCTCCTTCAGGGCGTTGGCATTGGTCTGATCAGCCAGGGCCATCTTCAGCGGGTTGACCTGGGTGTTATACGTACTGGCAAGGGTCGAAAGGGTTGGTGCCGCATCCTGACTATTTTTCAGGGTTGTATAGGCCGTATTCACAGTCGCAGTAGAAAAAGAAGCAGCGTTTATCAGTGTACTGAGACTATTCAGCGAGCTGAGTGCTGCAGCTCCCAACGTTGGATCTTGAGGTTTATCCACTGCTGCTTGTGCAGCTTTTTTTGAGGCATCGGCTGCTAACTGGATATTTGAGGCCAGCAATTGCTCAGATGCGGTTCCACCGGTATTGGCAGCGGTCTTGAGCGCATCTGCATTAGTAAGTAGCGTAGTTGCCTTGGTATTGATCTCCGTTAAAGCAGTTGTGTATGCTACAGCAGTTGAAGCGGACGTAACCGCAGCATCTGCAGCAGTGACCAGATCTCCGGCTTTGGTATCAAGCTCATTCACGCTGGCCTGGAGGGTGGTCAGCAGCGGGGACAGCGCTGCAACTGCCGTGGCAATGCCGGTGGCATTGTCATTAAACTTGATCGGGTTGCCCTGGGTGTCCAGCACCTGATAGCCGTCGGCGTTGACCAGAAAGAGATCCGCATCGGTACGAAAGGCACCGGCACGGGACACATAGGATTGATTCTGGGTTACCGGTGCGGCATCACCCGGAGCCTTCAGGGCAAAAAAGCTGTTCCCTTGCAGCGCCAAGTCCGTCACACTCTCGGTACTCTCAAAGGAACCCTGGCCAAAGACGTTATCCACCTTTTGGATCATGGAACCGCGACCGATCTGGGAGTTGTTGCCGATGTCGGTGGAGAGCATGTCTGAAAACAGCATCCGCCCTGATTTGAAGCCGATGGTGTTGACGTTGGCAAGGTTGTTGCCGATCACGTTGATACCTTCGGCATTGGCCAACAGACCGGATACGCCGGTAAACATTGCTGATGTGATACTCATGGTGTTGCCTCCTGTTCTTGATGGAGATGCGTCGGTCGGTCGGCATCTCCGGGGCTTCCTCAAGAGGACCAGCCCGTAGGTTATGAAGTAAACTGCTTTAAATAATTACTGCTGAGTCGATATTGGTAAATACATTACCCATCATCTGCTGGCGATCAAGGGCGGTCACCACAGTCCGGTTCTTGACGCTGACCACCAAGGCAGCATCGCCCATCATAACCAGTGACTCCTTCCCTCCTTTTTGGGCCACACTGGCCACGGCCCCTTCAAGCTGCTGCAGTTGCTCCGGACTAAAGGCGATATTGCGTGACCGCAACCGTTCCTGGGCATGTTGTGAAAAGGTCAGCCCCTGCGTTTTTTCCAGCACTTTGGCAAACGGCGTAGCTGTTCCTGTACCTGCTGGGTGCGCTTTGCCCGGTTGTGTCGGTCTGACCGACGGCTGAACAGGATTCGGAAAATAGAGTTGATCGATGGTACTCATGATTCTTTAACGGATATCACATCCGCAAACGGCACCGTAACCGTACCGATGGTCAGGTATGCCGCGCCCTGATCAAAGCGGATACCATCAGCCTTGCCGGTGGTGTAGGTGGTTGCCTGAACCGCAGTACCCAGGGCGTTGGTGCCGCTTACTGAAAAACGGTAGGCACCGGCCGGTAGCTGGTTACCCTGGCCATCAGTGCCATCCCACTGGAAGGCGTTGCTTCCTGTCGGAAGACTGCCCAAATCAATAATCCGCACGGCCTGCCCTGCACTGGTGGTGATCTTCAAGGTATTTCCACTGGTTGCGCCGGCCAGATCAAAGGCAAGTGTGGCTGGGTTGGTGCCATCCAGACTGATCTGATCACCGCGGGAGGTAACTTCTTTGCCGATCAGGGCCACTGAGGTCATGGCAAGACTGTTGTCCTGGGCTGCCAAAAGCTTCTCCAAGGAAGCCGAGGTATTATAGGCCTGCTCTACCTGGGTCAGCTGGGCCAGCTGCCCCAACATCTCTGTTGCATCCTGTGGGGCCAAAGGATCCTGATTCTGCAACTGTGTAATAAACAGCTTCAGAAAGTCGTCCTTGTTCATGCCAATCGATTCTTTCATGGCATTTGCCGCATAACTTCCGCTGGTGGCGGTTGTATTGGTAATGGCTGTACTCATCCGTCATTCACCTCCTTTCACTAGAACCGTACATCAATCGTTGATTGATATTGGGGCTCAAAATAGAACATTCCCGGTGATATATCCTGTGCCGCACTTCCATCTCGTGCTGCAGAGGCGTACTGGGCATGGTACAAGCGTTGTTCCGGGTTCATTTGGCGCCACTCCCTTTGTTGCTGCTGGGTCTGACCACCAAGGGTACCGGTAGAGACCTCAAAAGAATCGATACGGATATTCTGCCGTGCCAGACTCTCTTTCAGCTCATCCCCCTGCCGCATCAGCGCCTCACGCACACCACGCTGCTCTGCAATAATCTCAAGTTTCAAGCCCTTCTCTTCCATCCGCAGGTTTAACTGCAGATTACCAAGATGTTCAGGCGACAACTTTAGAGATATCTGATCACTACCCGGCCTGATTTCATGGCTGACTAAACGCTCAGCTACCTGACGAGCTACCTGCTCACCAGGCACCTGCTTCGGTAGATCAGCAGCACCTGTCAGGGCGATAACCGCTGGCTGCGGTCGAGCCCCACCCTGCACTGCCAGCTGGTGGTTTTCATCGGCTGCCGGGGCCTGCTGGAGCGGTGCTACATGTTCCACCAGTGCTTCATCCAACATGCCATCCATTGACACTGAAGGCTGGCTCAAAGGGTGCGATTGCTGCTGCCCTGAAAAATCACGCCCGCGCTTCCCGCCATCTGCTGCTGCAACGGCTACCTCCTGAGATTGAGCAAACCGAAACGGCTGCACCTGAGCCGTTGCGAGAGGTTTGTTAGGTGCTGAAACATCTTGCGTCCCCTGACTCTGTACAACCTGTTCCTGGACAGTCGCTTGCTGGTGTTGCTCCTGCAGGCGACTACCGCCACCCTGCGCTACCAGCTGCTGATTCGTAACACGGCTGTCAACGATTGCCGGCACCACCGGCTTCTGCTCTGTAATGCGAGCCTCACCGGCTTGCTGAACTACCCTCTGATGTTCCGGCGGATGACTTACGAACGCTAACGTTATAGTTTCTTGCTGTACTTCTATGTTCCGATAATCTGTTTGTTGCAGATTCTTCTGTTGTTCCGGAGGGCGACTTCCCCCTACTGACTGCACCAATGTCTGCTGTTCTGTAACACGACTCTCGACATTTGACGCTACCACCAGCTGTTGACGGTTTTCTGCCTGCCTTGCCGATGCCGCTGTTTCCTGATCTAAGGGTTCACCCGCTGACTCCTCAGTATTCAGAGGCTTCTGCTGCAAAGCATCTGTCTGCCCAATCAGCTCCTTCTCTTGTAGCTGTGGTGCCTGCATA
>CAZYMK010000118.1:6515-9146 GCA_964648885.1 uncultured Geobacter sp.
CAAAGCATCTGTCTGCCCAATCAGCTCCTTCTCTTGTAGCTGTGGTGCCTGCATAGCGTCTGCTACAGCATTATGAGATAATTGGCTCTGTTGCGGGCTACGTGGATCAGACGCTACGGATTGTCTTGAACTGTCAGCAAAACTGCCTGTTTCCAGAGATTCAGCAGCTGGCAGATCGTCTCCGTGAGGGGTAACCACTGATACGTTTTCTTGCGGCACTTGTGGTGCAGGTGGTGTCTGCAGCATGCTGAGCTGAGCGTACATAGCCGCCATCTGCAGTGCTGTTGAAGATTCTGACTCTGATGGCTCGTTTTGCATCAGTAAGGCAGCCGGGTCTTGTCCTTGTTCCGGGTTCACCATGCCGGCTATATCCTGAGAGCCAAGTGAATGAACCGTGCTATCCAGCTCCGGAATCTGTTGGGCTACTGCCTGCGTTTCCACGGTTTGGGCCAGCAGGTCACTGAACAGTGCTGACAACTCACCTGATGTTTGTGCAGCTCCGGTATCAGACGACAGAGTGGTTACTGTGGCTGTCGATGCCGTCGGCATCATTAAAATCTGTGCTGCATCCATGTTTTCACCTCCTTTCTCTGTAAGATCCGGTACGGTCTGTACCATTCTTATCGGCAGGAGGATGACAACGGTTGACTACTTTTCTCCCCTTCTTCGCAGGTTTTCATTGACCCAGCGGATGGTACGGGGCTTGTTGAGGTTGGGCACCAGGCGGGCAACGGCCTTTACCTCAAGCCGGTCCAACACCAGACGCACCTCTGCCTCTTCCATGTTGTCAAGCAGATCAGCAGCCTGTGCCGCTTCCAGGGTCTTGAAGAGGCGCACCATCTTGCTGACATTTTCGCTGTTGGCCTGCTTACGCCGCTCTTCTTCTGCCTTGATCATGGCATCGTACTGTTTTTTTGCCTCTTCAAGCGCCTTCAGCTGCGCATCTAGTTTATCTCCCAGTTTTTTCAGCTCCTGTTCCTTGGCTGCCAAGGCTGCTTCTTTTTCAGCCAGCTGCTGGC
Source organism: uncultured Geobacter sp. (assembly GCA_964648885.1). GTDB lineage: Bacteria > Desulfobacterota > Desulfuromonadia > Geobacterales > Pseudopelobacteraceae > Trichlorobacter. The sequence goes on from CAZYMK010000118.1 coordinate 7,535, forward strand.
GACGTGCCTCCTGAATCGCCTGCTCTTCACGGGCCGCCCTGGTAGCCGGTACCGCGTCACCGTGCATACCGACTGCAGAAGATTGCGCCACGGCGCCCGGCCCCTGCGAGGCGGTCAAGGCCACGGTTGCAACCGTACCAAGTCCAACAGACATACTGATTATGGCAAGCCAGCGTCTGGTCATAGCCCGGTTACTCCTGCCCTTTCTTCTGGGTGGCAATCTCATCCAACAGGAGCCCCTCTTTGTAGAGCAGCTCGCGACGGAAGGCCTCATCCTGTTTTTCTTTCAAACGCTCCATGACTTTCTTTTCCTGGGTTGCGTGCTGCAGTTCCTGCCTGCGATCTTCAAGTACCCGGTCAAGCTGCTCTACCTTATGCTGTTGCTGCTTGATCTCTTCACGCTTGCGTGAAAAAAAATCAGCGTAGAGCTGCATCTCGGTGATTGAATCCATGGCTTGCTGCCGGTTGCAGAATTCGCAGGCCAATGCTGCGGCTTCCTGCTGTTCCTGTTCCAGCTGTCTGCAGGCCGTATCAAGGTGCTGTTTTGCCGAAGAGAACTCCTGCTTGCACTGCTTCTCAAGCTCTTTGCGATAGTTAAGCACCTGATGCATATCAAACTGTTTTTTTGCCACGTCTCCCCGCCCTGTCAGCCTTCAAACAGCTGCTGCAGCCCCTGTACCGATGCCTCAAGGGTTACCGGATCAACAACCGCCTGTTTCTGGTACGCGGTCATGGCATCAATTTTTCGTATGGCAAAATCGATACCAGGGTTGCTTCCCGACTTGTACGCCCCGATGTTGATCAGGTCTTCAGACTGCCGGTAGGTGGCAAGTGTTTCCTTGAATCGGCCAACCAGCATGCGGTGATGCTCATCCGTCACATCTGACATGACCCTGCTGGCACTTGCCAGGATGTCGATGGGCGGGTAGATGTTTCGCGCAGCCAGATCACGGGAAAGTACAATATGCCCGTCCAGTATACTGCGCATCGAGTCGGAAATCGGCTCGTTAAAGTCATCCCCCTCCACAAGCACCGTGTACAAGCCGGTGATGCTTCCTTCAGGAAAATTACCGGTACGTTCAAGCAGTTTGGGCAGTGCCGCAAAGACCGACGGCGTGTATCCCTTGGTGGTAGGGGGTTCACCAATTGCCAACCCCACCTCCCGCATGGCCATGGCAAACCGGGTGGCTGAGTCCATCATCAGCAACACCTTCTTGCCCTGATCCTTGAAATACTCGGCAATGGTGGTGGCTATATAGGCCCCCCGCATCCTTACCAGCGGCGGTTGATCAGAGGTAGCCACCACCACCACTGATTTGTGCAGTCCCTGCTCTTGCAGATCCTTTTCCACAAACTCGCGCAGTTCGCGGCCACGTTCACCAATAAGGGCGATCACGTTGACATCGGCCTCGGTGTAGCGCGCAATCATACCCAGGAGTGTTGATTTACCCACGCCGGAGCCGGCCATAATACCGACCCGCTGCCCTTGTCCGCAGGTCAGCAGGCCGTTGATTGATCTGATACCAAGATCAAGCGGCTTGCGTATCGGCGGTCGTTTCATCGGATTAACCGGCACCGCATAGATCGGATACTCTTCATCCACCCGCAGCGG
>CAZYMK010000119.1:0-9108 GCA_964648885.1 uncultured Geobacter sp.
CCCAGCAGGGGGCTGACCTGGCCCAGGGTTTCCTGCTTGCCAAGCCGTCACCGGAACCGGTGCGGCGGGTGGAGTGCTGCGGATGAACAATCAGGTTGTGCTCTTCCATTGTACGTTGTTCAACTGATGGTTAAAAATCATACTTTGGTCGCTACTGCTCGTGTAACCGCCTTTGTTATTCGTAAGATCAACTGTCGTTCCTGCTCATCAGCCCCTTCCAGCAGTTTATCAATCTCTTGTCTGGTCGCCAGCGCCGGTGACATAAGGTGACCGTACTCAAACAGCTCGCGCATCTCAACAGACAGTGAGGTTGCTATTCGTTCCAAGGTGTCCAATGATGGAAAGCACTTTCCCAGCTCGATCCTGCTGATGTAACGAGGGTCAACGTCAACCCGCTCAGCCAGCTGCTCTTGCGAAAGCTGGCAGCCCTTCCGTAACTCTTTGATTCTTTTGCCAAGAAACGACTTGGTGTCGCTCATAACTCACCTCCCGTTGCAGCAGAGATGATGCGCCTGAACTGCTGTGACATTAAGCATCTGTGTGATTTATAAATAAGCTTTAAATTCAAACTGACAGATTGTTTTTCTGCTTTTTAATTTGTAAAAACAAAAAAGTATACGGCGCTGACGGTATAGGTACACGCCGTCACATTATTTTATTTTGTAATTTCAGCATGTAAGACGTTTTGTGCTGAAACCGACAATGGCCTTATCAGGTTTTCCCTGATAGACAGGCCCAGCCGATATTGTATACAACCGCGATCTACTCCTGCAAAAGCATCATGTCGCACCTTCAGAAAGGTTTGGACCACCATGAGTGTTGAAATGCCGGATGATGTTCGCGCTGAATGCGCTCAGCTCAAGGCAGAACTGGCAAAAGTTCAAGTAGAATTCGATTTCTTCAGGGCAAACTGCTGTAAGTGCTCGAAAGTGCTTAACTCCGATGAACCGGTGCCGTTGCTGGACTTGATCGTGGAGAAAACGCCGGTTGTACTGTGGGCGATTGATCAGGCAGGTATCTTCAGGTTGTCGGTAGGCAAGGCACTGGAAAGCCTGGGACTGAAACCGGGTGAGGTGGTTGGCCGTTCAGCGTTTGAGGTGTATTCAGACCATCCTCAGATCATTACCATGCTTGATAGAGTGTTGTCAGGTGAGTTATTTGCCTCTGAAGTGGTGGTAAACGGCCATTTTTTTGAGATCGAATGTGTGCCGGTGAGAAATGCCGACGGCTCGCTCATTGGCGCCGTCGGTGTTTCTCTTGAGGTGACCAGACGGCGCTCTGTAGAATCGCAGGTAGCAGAACTCTCGAACAATCATGAGCAGAACCTGCAGGCCATGATTGACACCGTGCCAGAGAAGGCCCTGATGGTGGATGCCGATTTCACGGTGCTGTTTGCCAATCAGCGCTTTTCCGATCACACCGGCATACCTTTAAAGCAGTTACTGGGGGCCAATATTCACAATCTTATTCTGAGTGGCCCGGAAAAGGATAACCGTTTCCAAAAAGTACGTGAGGTCATTGATGGCGGTTCAGCGGTAACCTTTACGGATACTGAAAACGGCAGATGGTACGAGCATCACCTCGTTCCTCTTTCGGCACCGCAGGGGAAACCGGCACGGGTCGCTGTCTTTTTTCACGATATTACCGATCGCATCAGGGCTGAAGAACTGGAGCGGGAGCGGATTGCTGCCGAACTGCATGAAGTGGTGTCCGAGATGCTGGAGCACCATCATGATGAATACGGCACCATCAGGGACGAGCTGCGCAATAAACCGCTTACTCCCCGTGAAACCGCTGTGCTCAAAGAAATTGCTGCCGGCCTCAGTACCAAGCAGATAGCAATGAAACATGGTGTTGCCATCAAAACCATTAAGAGCCAGCGTTTGGCCATCATGCGCAAGCTCTCGATCTTTACGGTCGCCGGTCTTGTGCGCTACGCCATCAGGCATGGTGTGGCGCATCTTGAAAATAGAGACGAAGACAGACGGAACTGATTTTTGTTGAACATGTTAAGCCGGACAAAGGGGAGAGAGTATGCTGAAAAATATGAAGATCGGTACAAAGCTCATGGGCGGGTTTCTGGTTGTGGCGTTGATTGCGCTGATTATTGGAGTTATCGGGTATATCGAGATCCATCGTCTTGATGAGGCCGATACCAGACTGTACCAGCAGATAGCGGTCCCACTAGGGCAGTTTACCGCCATATCAACTGATTTTCAGCGGATACGGGTTGCATCTCGTGACCTTGTCCAGGCAGGGCCTGATGACCGGGAGGAGTTTGTTGAGCGAATCAATGAGCTCTTTGCAGCAATAGACAAAGAGGCCTCATCCTACGAAAAAACCTTGCTCAGTGAGGAAGGAAAGCGGCTTTTCAGCGAGTTCAGCGCGGCTTTGGGGAGCTACAAAGGGCAGGCCCAGAAAACGATGGAGCTGGCCCAAAAGGGCAAGACTGACGAAGCCATGGTGCAGATCAAAGGTGACGGACTCAAATCCGCCCGTGATTTGCAACAGGCGATTGAAAAGCTGGTGCAGTCCAAGACCGGTCAGGGCAAGCTGATTTCCGATGATAATACGTCATTAGCCACCAGTGCCGGGTGGGTCATGCTGGGACTGGCAGCAGGCGGCGCACTACTGGCTTTTGTGCTGGGGATAGTGGTCTCCCGCTTGATTACCGTGCCTATCAAGCAGCTCTCAGATGACGCACAGAAGGTTGCCAATGGTGATCTGACCGTGCAGGTAAACAGCACCACCAGGGATGAAATCGGCATGTTGACTGATTCGTTCCGTTCCATGACCGAAAGTCTGCGCAGTACCATACGGCAGGTGGCTGATACTGCGGTAACGGTTTCAACGGCTGCAAACCAGTTGCAAACAACAGCAGAGCAGATCGCCACCGGAGCAGAGGAGGTAGTGGCACAGACGCAGACCGTGGCAACCGCCGGCGAGGAGATGGCTGCCACGGCCAATGACATTGCCAATAACTGCCAGACTGCCGCTGCCGGCGCGCTGGATGCCTCATCCAGTGCCAGTGACGGCTCAGTGGTGGTGGGTAAGACCGTGCATGCCATGGAGGCCATTGCGCAACGAGTGCAGCAAACCGCCTCAACTGTTGCAAGGCTGGGCGAGCGTTCCGATCAGATCGGTGCCATTGTGGGGACCATTGAAGATATTGCTGATCAGACCAATCTGCTGGCCCTGAATGCTGCCATTGAAGCGGCCCGGGCCGGAGAGATGGGACGCGGTTTTGCCGTGGTGGCGGATGAAGTGCGGGCTTTGGCTGAGCGGACGACCCGGGCCACCAAAGAGATCAGTGATATGATCCGCACGATTCAGGGAGAGACCCGTACTGCCGTTGACGCCATGGAAGAAGGGGTACGGGAGGTGGAGGCAGGTACGCAGGAAGCTGCCCGGTCAGGTGACGCACTGCAGAACATTATGGAACAGGTGAACATGGTATCCATGCAGATCAGCCAGGTTGCCACTGCAGCAGAAGAACAGACGGCCACAACCAGTGAGATCAGCAACAACATGATGCAGATTACCGAGGTAATCCAGCAGACCGCCCACGGTGCCCATGAGTCGGCAACCGCAGCAGCACAGCTTTCCAGTATGGCGGACAATCTGCAGACCATGGTCAGAAGGTTCAGGCTGTAGCGTGACGGACCTATTCCCCCGGGACTGTTCTGGAGCCTGAATGGCATACCTTGCCGGGCATATTTCTACTTTTACCCGTCGCTACCTGCTGGTCTTCTGCCTGCTGGAGCTGCTTTTTTGCGCTGTCTTGCTGCTGATAGAGCATAAAACACGACACAACTATCTTGAACACCGTTCCAACCACCTCATGACCGTTGCCGATGCGGTACATGACCGCTTTGAGGCTGTGTCTCGCACCGTTGTTCTTGAAACAATACAGCAACCGGAAATCCTGGCGCTTATGAAGCAGGCGGCTGATGGTGACCGTATTCAGCGGGAAGAGGTGCGTGGTGTCCTGCAGCAGCGGTTGCAGTATACCTACCAGATGCTGCAGCGGGAGAATCCGTTACGGATACAATTTGTACTGCCGGATGGTACCAGTTTGCTGCGGATGCACCGTCCTGATCATTGGGGTGATCAGCTCTTTGAGGTGCGTGAGGCACTGCGTCTGGCCATGGCGCGTGGTGCTGAGCTGGTCGGCTATGAAAGCGGCCGCAACGATCTTGGAGCCTACCGGTTTGTTTTTCCGCTGCATCTTGAGGGAAGACTCCTGGGGCTTGTGGAGTTGTCGCTGGATGATCAGGTGTTTACCAGGTTTTTGAACCGTAAGCATGCGGCAGGTACCTGGTTGATGCTGGTGCGGCAAGATCTGGTGCAGGCCAAAACAACAGTTAAACCTGCTCTGGCAGCCGGGCAGCTCCATCAGGAATATCTGATGATTCTGGCGGATGATCAGGATGCTCAGTCAGCTGCCTGCCTGGATGTGTTAAAGCAGCTTGCCGACAGCCGCAAAGTAGGCCGCGGATTGCAGTCAGGCCGTGTGTTCAGCGTACCGGTGAACCTGGAAGAAACACAGTCTGTTGCCACCTTTCTGCCGGTAGTCAATGTCTCCGGTCAGCTTGAGGCCTACAAGGTAATGGTAGGAAGCGCCCCTATTCTGGGGCAGCTTAACCGGAATCTGCTGACGGTCTTTTCCGTAGGCAGCCTCTTGCTGCTGGGGATTGTCGTGCTGCTGCGCCGTCAGGCAGCGCAGAGGGTTTCGCTGCAGGAAGAGCAAGAGACCCATGTTGCCATTGCCCAGGCCATGGGAGAGGGGCTGCTGGTTCAGGATTTTGAAAGCAGGCTGTTGTACCTGAACCCCCAGGCAGAACAGCTCCTGGGCTACAGCAGTGCAGACCTGGCAGAAGTGAATCTGCATGAGTTGATCCATCAGCACGGTAGTGATGAGCAGGGCTGCTGTCCGATTCTACAAACCGTTGCAGCAGGTGGTGTTTACAGCAGCGAGGAAGAACAGTTTGCTATGGCAAACGGCCTGTTGCTGCCGGTGGCAGTACGCGCCACGCCGTTGATCAGGTCGGGCAAGCGTGTCGGTGCGGTGATCCTGTTTCGGGATATCACCCGTCAGTTGGCTGATCAACAGCAGATTGTGCGGATGAACCGTCTGTATGCCGCGTTAAGTGCCACCAATCATACCATTGTGCATGCCGTTACCCGTGAGGGGCTGTTTGAGGATATCTGTAGGATCGCAGTGGAGGCTGCCGGTTTCAGGGCAGCCTACATTGCCCTGGTTGTGGATAACGGCAGCCGTTTGCGACCGGTGGCTGCGTTTGGCCGTGGTGTTACCCTCGGGTTTGAAGATGTGCAGATGCGTAGTGTAACCGGCGGTTCCTGTTCCTATGCTGAGAAACTGTTGCAGCGTCAGCCCCATATCTGCCGGAAACGCTGCACTATGGCAAGCCTGGTGGAACGCAGTGGTATCTGCCTGGGAGAGGATCAGGCCATGGTGGCGGCTTATCCGCTCAGCTGTGATGGGCAGGTCATTGCTGCCATGATCTTTCATGCAGAGTCACCTGATGCCTTTGATAAACAGCAGCAGGCACTGCTGGATGAGATGGCCCAAGATGTCTCCTTTGCCCTGGATACCCTGCATCGCCAGGAACAGCATCAACAGGCCGTTGATGAATTACAGCGAATATCGAATTTTGATGCCCTGACCGGCCTGCCGAATCGCACACTGCTGCTTGACCGGCTTGAGCAGGCGGTGATCAGTGCCGGAAAAGAAAAAACGCCGTTGTCGCTGATACTGATCGGCCTGGATCGTTTCAAGGTAATCAATAATTCATTCGGCCATGGAGTTGGAGATCTGGTGTTACGCGAGGTTGCCCGGCGACTGCGTGAGGTGGTACCGGCAGGCGGGACCCTGGCCCGACCGGGTGGTGATGAGTTTTTGATTCTGCTGCCGAATCAGGATATGACCGGTTGTGTGCATCTGGTCACCCGGCTGCTGTCAGCGATCGCTGCTCAAGCGATGGTGGTAACCGGCCAGTCATTGATGATTTCCGCCAGGGCCGGTATCAGCCTCTGGCCCGCTGATGCTCAAGATGGTGCCACCCTGGTGAAAAACGCCTACACCGCACTGGAGCGAGCAAAGAAGGGGGATGAAGGCGGTTATCAGTTTTTTACTGCTGATATGACTGCTCAGTCAATGGACCGGCTGGTGTTGGAAAATCAGCTGCGCAAGGCACTGCATGAACAGCAGTTTTTACTCTATTATCAACCGAAGGTTAATGCCGGCTCCAATGCGGTGGTTGGCTGCGAGGCATTGGTGCGCTGGCGTCATCCGCAGCAAGGATTGGTGGGGCCTGACCGGTTTATTCCACTGATGGAAGAGCTGGGGTTGATCGGGCAGTTGGGCGAGTGGGTGCTGCAGGAGGCCTGCTGCAGCATGAGGCAGTGGCTAGAAGGCGGGCTGCCCCTGCAGGGTATGGCGGTCAACCTCTCGCCGGTACAGATCAGAAATCCTGAATTGGTCACAGAGATACGGCGGATACTTGAGCAGTCAGGACTGGCTCCAGCCTTGCTTGAGCTTGAGATTACCGAGAGTACGGCCATGGAGAATGTGGAGCAGACCCTGGCAGTGATAGCAGAGTTACGTTCATTGGGGGTCAAAATAGCCATTGACGACTTTGGCACCGGTTATTCATCGCTGGCACAACTGAAACGGCTGGCTGCGGATACCCTTAAGATCGATCGTTCCTTTATCAAGGACCTTCCGGATGACAAGGATGATGCTGCCATTACCGAGGCGATCCTGGCGTTGGCCTCCAACCTTGGCATGCAAGTGGTTGCCGAAGGAGTTGAAACCGAAGAACAGGCCGTCTTTCTGCAGCAGCGATCATGCCGCTTTATACAGGGGTACCTGTACAGTAAACCATTGCCGTCTGATCAGTTTGAGGTGTTTGTGCGTGGCACTTGAGTAGTGTGGGAGTGTGGGGCATGGAAAGAATAAGGATACTGGTGATTGACGACGATCCGATCTGCCGCAAAGTTGCATCAGCCATGCTGCAGCGCCTCAACTGCTGTGTGGACTGTGCAGCAAACGGGAAGGATGCCGCCGAGTTGATGTGCAGGGTGCGCTATGACCTGCTGTTATTGGATTGGGTGATGCCGTACATGAACGGGGCAGAGCTGACGCGGCTGGTGCGTAGCGGGGCCGTCGGCGTACACCATCAGCAGATACCTATTATCGGCGTTACTGCCGATCTGGTTTCATCAACCAGAGAACGCTGTCTGGAGGCCGGCGTCAACGAGTACCTGTCAAAACCTGTTGACTACAAGAAACTTGCGTTACTGGTTGCAGAGCTGATGTCTCCTGCTTGTTGATGGATTGGTGTTTGTATATCCCTTTGATACCATACTAACCGGAGAATCATGACATTTTCCGGAAGTATGCTTACCGCGTCTCCACCCGGTTCCGGCCGCTGTTTTTGGCCTGATACAGAGCAGCGTCTGCCCGCTCTACCAGTGCTTCGGTCGGTTCCTCGCAGAGATGTCCGGTAACGCCAAAACTGGCAGTTACCCGCAGACCGTTGCCGAAGTCGTGCCAGGCAATCAGCTCCCGCAGGATTTCTGCCAGTTGTGCTGCCTGCTTGACATCATTGTTGGGGGTCAGCAGTATAAATTCCTCGCCTCCCCAACGACCGAAGACATCGTGCGTCCGGGTCCGACTGGAGACCAGGCTGGCAAGCTCCTTCAGCACATGGTCCCCCGTGTTGTGTCCCCGGCTGTCATTAATCTGTTTGAAACGGTCAATATCAAACAAGATCAGCGAGACCGGCGTGTTGTAGCGACAGGAACGGGCCAGCTCGGCCTGCATCAGCTCCCGAAACATCCGACGGTTGTAAATACCGGTCAACTCATCGATCCGGGCTTGTTCTGCCAGCTTTTGGTTGGCCGCCAGCAGCTCTGTTTCAAGCTGCTTGATTGCCGTGATATCCCGAATCGCTTCAATGGCCCCAACCTTCTGGCCATCGGCATCATGCAGCGGTGCCACAATAGCCCAGACATACGCCCCTGTGCCGTCATGCAGGGCCGGACAGAACGCCTCGGCAGCCAGACCGTAACCGCTCCGTTGCACCTGGCTGTAGCGGGATGCCAGTTCCTGGTCATCCATTTCCAGCAGATCAAGCAGGTTGGTGCGGGCCTCACCGTAGAACGGCACGGTGAAGGCATTATCCCCCCTGCCCAGCATCTCTTCTTTCGGAACGCCGCTTAACTCTTCCATGGCCCGGTTCCAGGCCACCACCCTTTTGTCGCTATCGACCACCATGGTTGCATCGGGCAGGAACTCAAAAATATCGACAAATTTTTGGCGTAGTTCTGCCAGCTCCTTTGCTACCTTGGCCTTTTCAACCTCCCGCAACTGATGGCGTCGCAGGCTGAAACCGGCGATCAGCAGTGCTGCGAAAAAGACAATTGACTGCCAGGCAACCTCCCTTTTCCAGTGGGTAAGTATCTCTTCCCGCTTGCGACCGGCAATGATAATCGGCGGTTTGTCCATCGGCAGGTTTTCGGTGTTCAGGGTAACCAAAGCCATGGTGCGGCGTTCGCCGGTGGCGTAACCGACATCAGTCAGCAGATTTTCCTGAAGGCCGCTCATTTTGTGACGGGTGAACATGGAGCCGGGTACGGCTATATTCTTGCCTGCCTGTTCTTCCCGGTAGGGTTCGATCATGAAGCGGATGCCATCGTGGTGATTGATGGTGGTGATCATATCCGGCGCATACCGCACCGAGCTGAGCAGTACCTTGAAGTAGTCGGGATCGATACCGGCGGTCACCACACCGTCAAAACTGCCGTCCGGTTTGGTGATGATCCGGGTGATGTTCATGACATACATCCCCAGCACCGACTTGAACGGGGTGGAGATATAGAGTAATTCGGCTTTTCCGGTTGTTAAGGGGGTCTGGAAGTAGTCGCGGTGGGCAAAGTTTTTCCCTTCCAGTTCCGGCCGGTTGCAAATTTGAACGGTGCCTGCACTATCGGTGAAAAAGAGGGTGCGCACTCCGGCCAGGGCAGCACCAAGCACCTGCATGCGCCTTCTGGCCTGTTCCTGCTGGTCAGGGCGCCGTAGTG
>CAZYMK010000120.1:0-9065 GCA_964648885.1 uncultured Geobacter sp.
CGGAACGGTGGCCGCTTTCGCGGCGGAATGCTGGCCGAATTCGCCGGAATACGCAGTCACGCAACCTGCCGCTACAGACCGCCCCTTTAGATGATGAAGCAACCCGCATTTTTTTTGCCGGCCTGTTGCCGGAAGGTGGCGTCAGAGTACAGGTGGCACGACAGCTCGGACTTTCATCAGACAACGTCTTCGGCCTGCTTGCAGCACTTGGTGGCGACTGTGCCGGAGCGCTCACCCTGCTGCCAGAAGGGGCTGTTCCACAAGATACCGGTCGTTACCGGACCGTTTCAGACAGTGAACTTGCAAACGAATTGGCTGATCTGCCTGAACATCCGCTCCTGGCCGGTGAAGAAGGGGTACGGCTCTCCCTGGCTGGTGCTCAAAACAAACTGCCGGTTTATTGGGACACAAGCGGCTATGCCATCCCTGAAGGAAGCCGGCCTTCGACCCATATCCTGAAAACCGCCATACCCCACCTGAAGGGCACGGTTGTCAACGAGGCATTCTGCATGAATCTGGCTTTTCAGGCAGGTTTGCGAGTGCCCGATGCCCAGGCAGTTATGATTGGCACACAGCTTGTCTACCGTATTGAACGTTTTGACCGAAAGCGAACCGCTGATAACAGCGTGGTGCGTCTGCACCAGGAAGATTTTTGTCAGGCCCTGGGTGTACTGCCGGAATTGAAGTACGAAAAAGAAGGCGGACCCGGTTTCAGGCACTGTTTTCAGCTGATTGAGGAGTGGAGCAACGAACCACTGCCTGATCTGCAGCAACTTCTGAACTGGGCGCTCTTCAATTTCATCATCGGCAATGCCGATGCCCACGCAAAAAATCTCTCATTTCTGTATGCAGACAACACTGTCAGACTGTCCCCCTTTTACGACCTGCTCAGCACGGCAGTCTACCCAAGGCTGAACAATACATTTGCCATGAAAATGGGGGGACAAAAAGACCCGCGATACCTGCAGGCAAGCGACCTGAAACATTTTGCTGAAGAAACCGGGATTGATCTGAGACTGGTAAAATCATCGTTGCAAAGGATGGCCCGGCAGATCACGGCGGCATATCCGCCATTGTCTGAAACGTACCGTGCGTTTCCCGGTGTAGCCGGTATTATTGACGATATCACACGGATCATCCGCCAGCGTTGCAGCAAGGCAGAGGCGATTACCGGCTGACAACTGAAAACGGCATCTACTGCTCACGCAGCGACGATTTGTAACCGCATTCCACCCCCAAATTATTCTCTTGAAAAACACCGCCTAAATAACTATATTTTTAATTAAACGGCACAATATAATCATTTTTTAGGTCCGTAACGTTTTTTTGAGGTGCAATGACATTGGATACGACACAGAATCGGCAAGCGGGATATGCATTTCTGATCGAGATGTACGAGGTGTGCGCTTTGCCGAACTGGCACACGTCCTCAGTCAGCCCGACGGGGACACTGCGCTCGACTATTCAGAATAGGCAAGTGGCATCTGTCTATCCCCAGTCTTATTGGCCTGGAGACGGGACGGGAGACCATCTGGAATTCGCCCTCAAGTATGACGGTGTCAATCTTGGCATCCTGTCAGTCCTTTTCAACGTGGTCCCTGCAGATAAGATAACGGCCTGGATCAGCTCGAAACCGACCGGTAAATACTCCCGCAGGATCTGGTTCCTGTATGAATTCCTGACCGGACGGGAACTCCCGCTGCCATACCTGACCAAGGGAAATTACACCCCGCTGCTTGAGCCAGATCGTTATTACACTGCAGAGCCCGGTCGCCGCGTGCAGCGTCAGAGGGTCATCGACAATCTGCTTGGCGGGAAAGATTTCTGTACCATCATCCGGCGAACCGAAAAACTCGCCGCCATGGAAGGTGTCGAACTGCAGAAAACGTGCACAGATATCATGACCTCCTATCCACCGGAGCTTCTCAGGCGGGCACTGAGCTACCTGTATAACAAAGAAACCAAATCCTCATTCGAAATCGAACATATCAAGCCGAGCGCCTCCCGGACAGGGAAATTCATCGGCTTGCTGGAGATGGCCGAGCACAAGGATTTTTGCGAGAAGCCGCTCCTGATCGACGTGCAGAACCGCATCGTAGATCCCAGGTTCCGGGACACGGACTATCGGGCCAACCAGAACTATGTTGGTCAGGCTCTTTCCTACCAGAAGCAGCTTGTTCACTATGTCTGCCCGAAGCCTGACGACCTCCCGGAACTGATGGCTGGACTGCTCACTGCCCATCAAATGATGAAGAATGGCGCAGTCCCCGCCATTATCCACGCCGCCGCCATCTCTTACGGATTCGTCTTTATACATCCCTTCGAGGACGGCAACGGTCGAATTCACCGGTTTCTCATTCACAACATCCTGTTTTTGCGCGGCGCGATTCCGAAAGGGCTCATGTTCCCGGTCTCCGCTGCCATGCTTAAAAATCCGGCGCTTTACGATTACTCCCTGGAGGCGTTCTCAAACCCGCTGATGCGGCTGGTTGAATTCGACCTTGACGATCTTGGCCAGATAACGGTGTCGGGTGAGACTGGACATCTTTACAGGTATATTGACATGACCGCTCAGGCGGAAGCGTTGTACGATTTCGTCAAGCTCACCATCGAGCACGAGCTGATGGAAGAACTCGATTTTCTGGCGAATTACGACAGGACCAAGCAGGCCATCCAGCAAATTGTGGACATGCCAGATCGCCTCATCGATCTCTTTATCCAACTTTGCCTGCAAAACAATGGTCGTCTTTCGGCAAGAAAGAAGGAATCGCATTTCGGGTTTCTGACCGATTGCGAGTTGGCCGCCATGGAAAATTCCGTCCGGGAAGGATACGCGAGGGACTGAGCTTCAAGGGGATTGGGGCTCAACAAGCCCTTGTTTTTTACGTTGCGTCGCGTGAAACTGCTTTTAACCTTACCTCCACCCATCACACACGGATCGTTCGCCGAAGCGCCCCCAACAAGAGATTTTTATCGTTATCGTTCCCACGGTCCCGGCACTGATAAGACCCTACATTTCATTCAGCAAACACCTCCGCCAGATCAATCTCCAGCCCACCCAGCAGAGGGATCATAACCTTGCTGCTGTTGGCGTATCTATCTGCAGAGCCGTACTTTTTATCGTCACTCAACTTGTAGACCAACAGAGTCTGCTCGGCAGGGTGGATAATCCAATACTCTTTAACGCCATGTCGCTCATAAAGATCGTACTTTACAGTTAAATCCTTGCCGCCTGTTGAGGGGGACAAAATCTCCACCACCAGATCAGGTGCGCCTTTGCATCCCTTGTCATCGAGTTTTGATGGATCGCAGACAACCACAATATCCGGCTGCACAACCGTTTCAACCTCATCATCAGGTTGTTCAGGATAATCAGATAAACGCACATCAAATGCAGCCGCATACACCTTGCAGGGTGTACCTTTCAAATAGGTATATAACTGATTGAAAAGCGCCCCGGACAAGTCCTGGTGTCGTCTGGTCGGAGCAGGTGACATCGAGTATGCGACACCATCAATCAATTCCCATCGTTCGTCGTCAGGCCAGCTGCAATAATCAGCATACGTCCATTTTTGTTCTGGTTGTAATGCGGTAGTTCCCATAAAGCGCCTCCTCTTTTTTCAGCACTGGGATCTGGGGATTTTATCCTAAAAACGGCAGTTCATTAACACAGAGACACAGAGACACAGAGACACAGAGAACACAGAGAAATCAGAGGTTTAAAAACAAAACAAAGCGTACCTTTTGGGTGAATCAAAAAAATGGTCTCAAGCTTTTAAGTTATAGATTTTACTCTGTGCCCCCTGTGCCTCTGTGTTTCAACTGCTTTTTCTAGGTTTATTTGTTTATCTGATTAGCGCTGATCTTCTGACAGATCATCAATCGTACCCTCTCCCTGATGAGGGCACTGAGGGAGAGGGCTAGGGTGAGGGGGAACTGTCTGATATTACATGCACCGCTGCCCCCTCAACCGGCCTGCGGCCACCTTCTCCCTCAAGGGAGAAGGGTAAAGCGGAAGATTGACGTTAAACAGATTTGTTTTATTGCGTAGCGTCGTTGCGCCGTTGCGTGAACTGCTTTAACTGACATCCTGATTACTTCACCGCCTCGTTCATCTTCTCTTCAATCACCTCCGATAGCGTCTTCAGCGGCTTTTTATCTCTCTCTTCATGCTCGGCAACCGTCTGTCGCAAACCGTCAATACGCTCTTTGATGCCGGCTGTCACCGAATGAGCGATATCACGGTTGAAGAAATACGCCAGAACCACCAGCAGGCAGAGCATTGCCCACCTGAAGCGTGATGCATGCGCCAGTAATCCCCGCCGCTCAATCTTTAGGGCAGCATAACTGAAGCCTGCACCAAGCAGCAGCAAAAACAGCCAGTTAAGCCTGAAACTGGATGCCTTTGTACCTGGTTTGTCTACCGGGGTGGCGTCACGTTCAGGTGATATTGTACTACTTGTGGTGGTGGGTTCAGCTACGTTTTTACGTGGTGTTTTTTTCTCAAACGGCACCAACACCGCCTTGCTGCGATAACGGGCCGGCACGTTGGCAAGTGTGTCTGTCATGCAGATGGTGCCGCTATCGTCAACGTACCGGTAATAACCGGCAGCAGAAACAGGCAGCGGCAGGCAAACCAGGAACAACCAGAATACGGAAATTACTGCTGCGTAGTTCATACAGGACCTCACTGTTCAACCACCACAGTCGATCAGATGGGGCTTACACCCCAATCGCCATGCCGGCGAACTATAAAAAAGGGGCGCATAAAGCGCCCCTTGTTCATACACCGCCACAGAAAGGATATCAATAATACGAAACTTTCAGGGTATAAGTGACACCTTTTGCATCTTCAATAATTATATCAGCATTTTTTTGAACAGGAACGGCAGGTGCCACAACGGTCGGGGCATTATTCAGTAATGTCACCTTAACAATAAAATTATCTAGATCTGATTCAACTTTAGCCTCTAGATCAGATGGCGCAGTATTTGATTTGATTTTAAACAGTGGCTTTCCGCCATAAATATTGGCCTTGGCAGTATCATTCTGTTTCGCACTGGAAGAGAACGATAGTTTAGATGGAGAAACGTTTAAATCAACACCTGTCCAGGAAAACGTAATTGCTATATCATCGCTGTTGTTATTTGGCGTAGTAACTCTAGCAATAACGCTTACTTCTGAAGTGTAAGAGCTATAATTAGCAATAGTCGTGCTAAATACGCTGCCATCCTTACTTGTAGAATCAGGTACAACAAATTCATATACAAAAGCAGAGCTATCATTCACATCCAATGGTGAGACGCTAGGTATAGAAACCTTAGTTCCAGCAGGCATAGCATTTCCATTTAGATCTTTAAGAGTAAAAGTGATTAAATTTTTGGATGAAGTAGAACCATATGCTGGATCAAGAGTTTTAGTGCTGGGTATTAAGCTTCCAACCCGGGAGCCACCCATAACATGTACAAGGTTACTGAACACATGCTTAGATTTTGGAGCACCAGCATATACACTACCTTGCAGCACTCCGTTATATTTTCCATCTGCAGGATCATAGCCGGATGAATTGAAAAACGGTATTGGCGGTTCAGCTACAGAATCCCACATTTTATTTTCATTGTCATCACGGAATGCACCGGTTGTATCGGTAAATTCACCTGGATCAGCAACTCCGTTACCGTTCAGGTCAACAAAGGCCTCTTCACCAACAGAATAGGCAAGTATCACGGCACGTCCGTTAGATGGACGTGGATTCTGGCTGCGCCAGATAACCGTACACGTGCCTGCTACTGTTGTACAGGATGGCTGAACAGCTCCACCAGAGGTTGTGAAATACACTGCCGTACCGTCTGGCACCGGGTTATGAAAATGATCTGACAGACGCGCTGTTATTTGAGATTCAACACCGTCGTAGCTAAAGGACTCAGTATTCAGTTTTGACATAGAAATTGAAAAACCATCCTGAGCAGGAATTCCGGTGGATACGACCAGCTGATCAGATTGAGTAGAGATCGTAGGTGCAAGCAAACCATTTGAAAGGGAGGCAGTGACCCGAACCGGGGTGGCAATCGTACCGGCCTGCACAATGGTTGAGACCGTACCGTCAGAGGCTGTACTACCCGATGATGCAACCAGCTTCAGCCCTCCAACTTCACTATTCAGCTTAAAGTTTACCTGCTGATTGGCGCGCGGCTGTCCATAGACATCCAAAACCCTGAAGGTCACCGTTGATGTCTCCATGATGCCAGCGCCGCCCATGCCTTTCAAACCAATATTGACAGGCACTGCAGAGACATATTGAATTGAACTGGCGTCTGCAGGATTGACAGTTAGACTTGTCTGCACGACAGAATCACCCAAGGCAATCGAGATTGTATCAGTACCCACGACAGTATTGGCCTTATACGTTGCTGAAGCAACGCCGTTTACACTGCGTACGGTCTGAGGCAAGGTAGCCTTACCAGCTACGGTCTGCGTTGAGGTAAACATGACGTCAACATCTTGTGCAGTGTAGCTG
This sequence comes from uncultured Geobacter sp., assembly GCA_964648885.1. Classification (GTDB taxonomy): domain Bacteria; phylum Desulfobacterota; class Desulfuromonadia; order Geobacterales; family Pseudopelobacteraceae; genus Trichlorobacter. The sequence goes on from CAZYMK010000120.1 coordinate 6,518, forward strand.
GCACCGTTTGCATCAAGAATGGATACACTGACACTGGTTGAACCAGCGTATGAGAGTGTTGTCAATCCTAAGGTAGGATTTGAAAGTTTAAGAGGCGGAAGGTTTACACTAAATGATGCTGTTTTAGAAACTTGTCGCCCGGCTACTAATGCATTTGCAGTAACAATACCGCTACCGGTAACAGTGCCCATAACAAGCTGAGCTGAAGCGGTACCAGTTGTATCAGTAACCACTTGTCCATTAGCCGGGTTCAAGGTTCCTAATGATGTTGAAAAAGTCGTTGTAATGCCAGCTGCAGGGTTACCGTTTGCATCAACAAACTTTGCTGTGACCGTAGTAGTTTCATTCATCTGAAGTACAGATTTTGCAAGTTTGATAGTTGATGAACTGCTGTTGGTTGGTGGAGGATTATCAATTGAAGATGGCGAACCGCCACTACTTCCACCGCCACAAGCTGCAAGCAGAATAAACATGCTAAAATATATCATACGCGTTACAAGTGATTTCATAAAGTTGCTCCTGTTTTCGGTAGCACCGATCAATTCGTTACGGTAAATTGCGAGCTACCTGTAAGAGTATAGGTATTTCCAGCGTAGTCAGTAGTAGCCTGCCAATTCAAGGTGATAACATGCTGGCTTCCTGTAGCAGGGACAACTACATCAACAGCCATAGGTACGTTAGCAGTGCCGGTATTGTCCGTTACAGCCGACAATATTCCGGTAGGTGAGACAATAGTAACACCGGGGGATGGATAAAATATAACCGCATCACCTGACCGCTGATTTGTTATGGAAGTAATAGTGACGTCAATCGGCTGGTTAACGATAGGGTTAGAAGCGCCATTAAGAAACTTTACTGTGTTACCAGACTGAACAACACGCACAACAGAACCGGGAGATGCGCCTGTTGCTGCATAAGAAGTTGCGCCTGGCATAGTAGCAGTCAATTTTGGTGCAACGACCGTAAGAGCGACAGAAGGACTGTTTGCAGTAACATCAGAACCGGCACTCAGGTAAACTGACTGATCGGCTGCGAGCCATTTTGCAGAAAGGGTAACTTGAGCGACACCACTCATATTTGTTTTACCGGAAGCTGATGCAACAACATTACTATTTGTACTCATAACACGTATCGGAACATCATTAACCGGCTGGCCAGTGCTAGCAGTCAACGTAACGGTTGCTACAACTATCCCACCACTTTCTACAGAAGTTTTATCAATTGCTAAAGCCAACGATCCTGAAGATGACGATCCGCTTCCTCCGCCACCGCATCCTGCTACTACCGCAACCGCAACCAGCAGCAGCCCGGCAAGTACCATTTTAAAACCTGTCTTCATCATCGTGTACCCCTTTCAAAATGTATCTTGTCTTTATTCCGCAAAAACCGCTTTCAAATCAATTTCAAGCTCTCCCAACAGCGGTACCGCAACGATATCGGAAGCCGTATACATAGCAGCCCTGCCATAGAAGCCGTCATCACCACGCCTGAACACAAGCACGGTTTGATCATTTGGGTGTACTACCCAGAATTCCGTAACTCCGTGGCGCTGGTAGAGTTCAAACTTTATCTTCAAATCATGTGCTGCAGTTGACGGTGAAAGGATCTCAACAATCAGGTCCGGAGCGCCGTTCAAACCACGTTCGTCAAGCTTTGCTTTGTCACAGACCACCAGTATATCCGGTTGCACAACGGTTTCTATCTTTTCATCGGTAAGGCCAGGACGGTCCAGCAGACGGACATCAAACGGTGCGTGAAACATTTCACACGTTTTGTCCTTGAGATGGTTTTCAAAGATATTTTCAAGTCGTCTGGATACGCGTTGGTGATTTACGCCAGGTGCCGGACTCATGGCATACGGTACGCCGTCTATCAGCTCCCAACGCTCATCATCGGGCCATGTCAGGTAGTCCGCATAGGTATACCGTTCTTCAGTGTGCGGCTTCGGCAGGGGCATTTACTGGTTACTCCGCAAAAACCGTTGTTAAATCAACTACTAATTCACCTAACAATGGAACGGGTACTTTGTCATTGCCTGCATAGCGGTCCGCCACACCGTATTTTCCGTCAGACCCCAATCTGTTTATCATAAGTACATGTTCTGCAGGGTAGACTATCCAGTATTCTTTAACTCCAAAACGCTGATAAAGGTCAAACTTGGTCTTTACATCATGGGCAGCTGTTGATTGCGAAAGTATTTCTATAATCAGATCAGGAGCGCCGATGCAGCCACGGTCATCAAGTTTGCTTTCGTCACAGACCACCAGAATATCCGGCTGCACAACCGTATCAATATAGTTGTCACTGACTGATGATTGTTCTGAAAGACGCACATCAAAGGGTGCATCATATACCTTGCACGGTTTATCAAGCAGGTAATTCGCAAACTGCCTGCACAGTTCAACTGAGATACCCTGATGACGCCTGACCGGTGCCGGACTCATAGCATAGGGCACGCCGTCTATCAGCTCCCAGCGCTCATCATCCGGCCAGGTCAGGTAGTCGGCGTAGGTATAGCGGTTTTCAGTGTGCAGTTTTGGCAAAGGCA
>CAZYMK010000121.1:0-9017 GCA_964648885.1 uncultured Geobacter sp.
TCTTGTCGTTATTGAAGACGCTGGGCACCTGGCAAACCTTGAACAGCCGAATCAGCTAAACCACTGCCTGCTGGATTTTCTGCGACAGGTTCAACCGACACCGCTCAATGACGGCAGCATTGGCTGCAGCTGCTAAACTACAACATAAAAGCACAAAAGCCATTGATTTCTCGATGGCTTTTGTGTTCAACCAGGCTGTAATTTCAGATTTCTTGATCCGGGCCGTATTTAACCGGCATTTTCAGTAAATTCAATTGGCACTATTAGTTGTTAGTTTCGTACTTTTTGTCGTAAAGTTGGCTGCTGATTTACATGCGGGAGGTTGTCATGCACAAGCAGTCGCTTCTCCCCGGTTTTCCTGAAGGTGCCCATAAAATCGGAGTTGCCTTGAGCATTTTGGAAAAGGACGACTGGGTCACCTATTTTGTGGGTGGTGATAACTACTACTCACACTGCAAAGGCGATTTGCAGGGCAGACGTTTTGCACTGTCGAGTCTGATGGCAAATGGCCATGTTCGTATATGTGATCTTGAGCGAGCCCCGTTATGCATTCCTCACCGCACCTTGATGAACTGGTTAACGCAGTACAGAACCCACGGTCCGTCCTCATTTTATCGTCCTGTTAATCATTCACAGCCTCGAGTCATGACCGCTGATAAAAGCGCTGAATGCGCAAACCTTCTGTCAACGGGTCTTCATCCTGCCGAGGTGGCCAGACGTGCGAATATAAAAGAAACCACCCTGAACAAAGCGCGGCAGCGCCAGGCTATTCCCTGCCTGCCTGAAAATGGGTGTGACAACGGAACAAAGGCCGGCAGCACCAAAACCTTCCGCAGTCACGCTGATGCAGAAGCAGCAAACGGCATGGGCACTGCGTGTACTCGTGCTGATGAGCGCGTTGCAACCGCCATGGGTCTTACTGAATGCGCATCAGCTCGTTTTGAGTCCGTGTGCGACGTCCATATGGCTGGTCTCTTGAGCGGTTTGCCTGCCTTGTGTGCCAGTGGCCTTTTAAGCGGACTGGGCAGATATCACAAACTGCCCAAAGGATTCTATAGCGCCTTGCACATACTTCTGACCCTTGGTTTCATGGCCCTGGGACGTATTCGCAGGCCAGAAGGGTTGCGTCACATCCCGCCGGGAGAATTCGGCAAAGTAATTGGCCTTGATAGAGTCCCTGAAGTGCGCACTCTGCGAGAAAAGATATCTACGATGGCCGCCACGGGCAACCCTGAAGCCTGGATGAAAGAACTCAGCAAAACCTGGATGGAAAACGATCCTGCCGAAGCCGGTTACCTCTACGTTGATGGCCATGTACGTGTCTACAGCGGTGATAAGGCACATTTACCCCATCGTTACGTTTCCCGTGACAGACTCTGTCTGCGAGGTACCACTGACTACTGGGTAAACGATGCCCTTGGGCGTCCCTTCTTTGTGGTATCAAAAGCGGTCACCGAAGGTTTGGCTGACAGCCTGCTCAAAGATATAGTGCCACAGCTTTTGACCAGCGTCCCACAGCAGCCCACGACTGAAGAGCTAAACCATGACCTGCTCCTTCACCGGTTTGTCATAGTATTTGACAGGGAAGGCGCCACGCACAGCTTGCTGCAAGAACTCTGGAATCAGCGTATAGGCGCCCTGACCTATCGCAAGAACGTCAAAGACGTCTGGCCTGAAAAGGAATTTCTGGAACAGGAGGTTCCTATACCTGGCGGCGGCAGCACCCGCATGAAGCTGGCCATGCGGGAAACAAGCATATGCGCGGCAGGTAAGGCATCCCTTCCTGTCACAGAGGTACGAAGGCTGACAGAAACCGGCCATCAGACAGCCATAATCACGACAGCACAAAAACTCGGAAATATAGTCATTGCCAGCCGGATGTTCTCCCGTTGGTGCCAAGAAAACTTCTTTGCCTATATGATGCAACACTTCGATATTGATGGACTTGTAGACTATGGAACAGAAAGCCTTCCCGGCACTTTATTGGTAGTCAATCCCAAATGGCGCACCCTGGATAAGGAAATCAAGAAAATCCGTCAAACCGAGCGAAAACTCCAGGCGGAACTGGCAAAAAGAAGCATGGGAAACAGTAACGATATTAATAAAAATGCTGAATCACTGGAAGCTGTTCAGGCTGTACAGACCGAGCTCGCAAGGCTTCGTGCCGAACGCAAGGAAATTTCCAGAAAAGTGATGATAAACAGCTTGCCGGAAGCAGAACGACCAACTCAACTATTGCCACTTAACAAAATGCTGACAGATACGGTGAAAATGATCGCCTATCGCGCTGAAACAGCCATGGTTACGATAGTAAGGCGTTACCTGAACAGGGAAGACGAAGCTCGTGCACTTGTACGTGAGCTGTTTGTATCTTCAGGGGACATAGAGCCAGATGAAATAGCCCGGACACTGACTATCAGAATTCACCGAATGGCAAGTCCTGTTCATGACAGAGCTGTTGCCAGTCTTCTGGAAGAACTAAACCAACAACAATTCTGTCACCCGGAAACAGGGGCTAAAATGGTCTATACTCTGGCCTGAAGTGCCAAACCTGTTTCCTGCCGGATCAAGAAGTCTGAATTTGGTGTTCCCAGGGGATTTGAACCCCTATCGCCGCCGTGAAAGGGCGGTGTCCTAGGCCGGGCTAGACGAAGGGAACTAATATGTTACAACACAAAAAGAGGTGTACCCCCAGGGCATCCCTGAGGGGAAAGCTCCATACTGTGGGTCTATGCAAACATGTCGAACTGCTGGGTAAAGGCTGCCAAATGGTGGGCAGAGCCTTCTGCAAGATTCGAGTAGATGGCACCAACAATACCTATTGCAGGGTCTGCAGCGTAAGCTGCTAAATCGGCCATGTCTGTATTCTCAACAACAATACCTACCTGCAGGGCTTCTGGAAGGGATGTGCTGCCTTGTGTAAACAATGTATCATACAGGCTTTGAATCTCAGGGTTGGTAAAGACACCCGCTGTTGTACTGAGTCCAGAAAGGTCGAGACCGGCTTTTTCTGCGACAACCAGCAGTGTGTCATAATGTTTCTGTTCTGAATTAGATATTCTGTCAAACACGAGGCTACCGGTCTGGTCTGCAAAAGCATCGTAGAGGTCCCGTGCCATTTTTTCTTCTTCAATCATGTACAACAGGCCAGAAACAGCGTCTGCGCTCAGAACAAGCTCCCCATCAGCAATACCGCTCAGCAACTGGTGCGTTCCGTTGTCTGCCCCTTGCTGACCATTGAACATTTTGCTGCGTGCCGTCTGCCCTGCATTTGTCTGAAGCGGTTCTTCATTACTGCATACGACATTAACTTTGTTGTCCGTACTTGCATACTGATTCATTCTCATGGCTTTCATTTCGAATCTCCTTTGCGGAAAATGGTAGTGCCAAGAGCTTATCAGTAAACGTGCCAACAATATAGTTATTGTGATTTCAGGTAATTGCAGACAAAGCGCAATTTGTTTGCACCAACATACAGTGCAGTTTTTGCACTAGAGAGCAATCTTTGCATCACAAGATGTTGAGCATTGCGTGCAACTGTCACCACCCACTACTTGTGGAATGTATGGTCAATTCTTCTACCGCACTCCGTTGCCATGCTGCGCTTTTTGTTGAGTAGACCGGTTTCTCCCCGTGCAAATACTGTAATTCGTGTTTACGTTGCCGCCTGCCTTCGCAGATGATGTCGCACTATTTGAGTATTGCACAAGTTGTCACCTGGCCCCTCTCAGAACCGTGCTTGCGCTATTTACGCACACGGCTCCTCATATGGTCATTCGCTGAGTTTTGAACATACTGACCATTATTCTTGCTTTCGGTAATGGGAAAAGGGTCAACATCTTTGTAAACTTTTCCCAGCTTAGACAGCATGTTCCCTGCCCGTACCGGGAAGGGCCATCTGGTGGATTTGCGGAAACCGTTGCAACGGGCACTGGATCGGGCTGGTCTGGAGGATATCCGTCCCCACGATCTAAGGCGGTCCTATGCGTCTCTGCTGGCCAATGCCGGGGTGGATATCTATCAGATCAAAGACCTGTTGGGTCACAGTTCGGTGGCAGTGACCCAGCAGTCCTATGCCCATCTGCAGCAGAGCACCCTCCGTACTGCCAGTGAGGTGGTGGCCAGAACGCTGGAGGAGACACTGCGGGGAGTTGCGGGGTAGCTCTTCTCGGTCCGTTCTCTCGGTCCAGCAGGCTGAACCCATACCGGCAGGCAGGGCAGGTTTCTATGGGGATTGGCAGTGGGGTGGGTACCGTGGCAGGACCGTGTAGGGACCGACACAAGAAAAAAGCCCTTCTACTGTTACGCAGAAGGGCTTGATTTAGTTGGCGTCCCCTAGGGGATTTGAACCCCTGTCGCCGCCGTGAAAGGGCGGTGTCCTGGGCCGGGCTAGACGAAGGGGACGCATGATGGTGAGCCGCGTTGGGATCGAACCAACGACCACCTGATTAAAAGCGTCTCGGACGTATCCAAATAGAATTACAGAGAAATTCCATCTACCTCTGTATACCCGGCCTCTATTCACCTATGAAAAAGAACATCGGAGCAGCCAACACTTCAGTAATTTTGGGACAGCTTGGGCAGGAGATGTCGGCAATTTTGCCAAAGTACAAGAATACCTACTTCTCAAAAGCATGCACGATTTTGTAGACAATCTTCTGGTATTCTTCGCTCATCCCTTTGATGGCATCCTCAATATCCTGCAGCCGATCTGCTGAATCATTCAGGTGCATAAAGTTGAACAGCTCTTGGATGGGTACTCCCAAAACCTCAGCTATCCTTGCCAGCCGTTCGATGGAGGGAGAATTGTAGCCGCCTTCGACCCTGCTGATATGACGGGGTTCGACACCAACCAGTTCTGCCAGCTGTTCCTGAGTCAGCCCCTTGGCCTTCCGTAGTTCCCTGATCCGTTCCCCCAACAGCTGTCTGATCGGCTTCATGTCTTCCTCCAGAGTGGAATATGCAGTGTTCTGGAGGCTGGTTACATGATGCATTAGCACATATTCATATTGACAATATGTGTTTCTGTGGCAAATAGATGATGTCTAAGAACAGGTATCAGTTAAATTTTGCTGCTTTGAGATCAAACCCTAGCTCTCATTGAGGACCAAGATGAAAGAGAAATTACAAAAAATGGCTGGAATGGCAAAAGACACGCTATCCAGGTCAGCACATCTCCTGGGAGACCTCAACGGTGACGGCAAAGTTGATGAGGAGGATGCAAAGATAGCTGCTGAATGGGCAAAGAACACGGCTCGGTCTGCAGTAAATGAGGTTTCCAAGCTGGGTAAAGAGGCCATGAAGTCAGATATGGTCAAGGATGCTGCTGCGGGGGCTGTTGTTGGGGCTGCTATTGCTATTCCTGTGACTGTAATCGGACCGTTGGCCGGTGGAGCCATAGGTGCCGGACTCGGCGTTTACAAGAACATCATAAAGAAGGAGTCACCTCAGCAGAAAGTACATATTGAGTCCCCAACAGATGTCCATGCGGAATTGCTGAAATTTGATGAGTTGAGGCAGAAGGGGATCATCACAGATGAGGAGTTTGATGCGCGAAAAAAACAACTTTTGTAGGGACTTGGTAGACTTGTAACGACAAAACAGCTCCGGCTTTTAGGCAGCTTGGGTAACATGAAAGGAAAATGACTCATGAAAAGAAATTTGATCAAAACGATGATGGCCTTGTTAGCAGTACTGGTGTTCGGAATTGTTGGCTGCGGTGGCGGTGGGGGGGGTAGCAGTACACCGCCAAATACTACAGTGGTCAGCACGGCTAAGCTCTTTCCGCTAACAGCAACACCGGCAACATCATTCACCCTCAGTGGTAGCGACAACTTGGGTGGTATTTGGAGTGGTAGCTTGATGATACGCGGTGACGGGCAAACAACCTTTGAAGGCCAGAATTTGAACAAAATTTATCAGCAGGTTAGCGTTGCCCTGAGTGGTGGTTCTTCATCAACATCCTACATATCCAGTTATTACAATTCAAATGGATCACTGTATAAGTCCGTGTACACAGGCTCGACCAGTGGTTACTCCATTCAAACCAACAGTTTTTCCATACCATCAACGTTTAAAAATGGCGATAGCATCATAGGACCTGCTCTGACAACATACATCAATGGTACCACCGACTACCAAACGACTACCTACCAAGTTACCGATGGCGGGAGTGGCAATCTGAAAGTGATAGGTGTCATCGATACAGCTTCAGGGACTTCTAAAACAACCACTGAGTACATCATCAGCCCAGCTGGCAACATCCTGTCTATTAAAATGACGATAGTTTATCCGACGCTTGGCAGAACAGTGACACTCAATGGTACGCTAATTTGATAAGCACAAGGTTTTCTTTGTCAATCTGCATGTGCACGAAAGGAGATTAACTGTATGATCAACCAATCGAAATTGCGGATATACTGCATCCTGTTTTCAGTTCTTGTTCTGGTTAGTATGACGGCATGCTCTACTACTTCGTCTCATACCCCACATAAAGGTATAGCCCAGTATTCTGCAAATGTTTATGCACTTATGGACTATGATTTCCGAGGAATATTTGGAAGTGAGGAGTCGCTGATTGAAAGAAATCTACTGTTTGTCGACGAGTTTGCATTAGAACGTGCTAAGCTGGCTATACCAGTCGAAGCACGCATTCACGGTGTAGGAGTCGCAGCAAATTGGGCTTGGTTTTATTATAAATTTGCACTTGTTGAGCCGAATTCTCCTGAGGCTAACAAGAAATTCTCCGATATTGTGGTCGAGCGAGATGAAAGATGGGGCGTAGAGTTTGAAACTACATTTATTAGCCATAAAACGGCTGGAGAATTTGAAAAATTAATGGAAGTATATGAACAAAAGAAGAAAGGCTCGATCACAGAAGCAGAGTATGAACAGCAAAAGTTAAAGATATTGACAGGCCCCAAATAGTCAGTTTTCTTTGCAACATTCAGCCCCATCAGCTCCCCAGCCGGTGGGCTTTTTTGTGCCCATTCCCCACGAAAGGAGGTGAACCCATGTGAACCAAGCTGAAACTACCAATGCCACCTCAGTCATCTACACCATCACCACCCAAGATGTCCTCAACGTCCTATCCAACCGCATCGATCCATCCACCCTGTCACCGGAAGACCTGCAACTCGCCATTCAAGAAGTAAAAGACGCCCTGCAACACCATCTGGACAGCCGAGACTATATCAACATTGGTCTGGATGTCTGGGAGATCACTCGCCAGTTGTAATCACCCGTCAGCAGTAGCATCCCAATTCCAACATACCCGCAGCCCTCAACCCCTAGGACACTGTCACTGGGGATTTTTTGTATCTGAAAGGAGATACCAAATGCTCGTATTTCTGCTGCTCGTTGTCACTTCCACCCTCTGTTACTACCTCGGGGCCATTGCACTCTTCATGGCCCTTGTATCCCTGCTTTGGAAAGCACTCCTGATCGTGGCCCTGCCCCTGACTGCCTGGATCGTATGGAAGAGATATGTCCGGACACGATATCGGAGACTGCCATGAATCCCCTCGTTGCCGAAATCCTGTCCCGGATGTCTCTGGAAGAACGCGAACTCTGGGAAGAGAGAGCAGCCATCATGCAATTCGATGCCGGATACACCAGAGAGTATGCCGAATGTCTGGCCTTGCTGGCCCTGATCAGCAGCGGAGAAATCACCATCTTATCTGAAAGGAAGAACTAGTCATGGAAGAGCAAACACAAGCAATGGATACAACCGAAACACAACCCGTCCCTGAGCAACCGGAAGTCACCAAGACCGCCACCTGTCCCAGTCTTTCTGGTGCATCCACCCTGACCTATGAGATTGGCACTAGAAAACAGGACACCTTCCTCCGTCTGTCAGGCAACACCGCTGCCGGACTGTTCTGCAAAGAATGGATCCCTCTGTCTCAAATCACCGACCTGCTGGCAACCGGCTCCATCACCTCCACCACCCTCAAAGCAGTCTACCAAGGCAAATCCAGCAACAGTGCCGGATTCCTCTTGGCCGTGCTCAAGGCCGAAGGGATAGCGCGCCTGCTGGAAGGCAAGACTCATCACTACATCGCAGCAACGCCGGACAAACCAAAGAAGAGCAAAGCAGGAGGCATAGCATGAGTACCGCCCTGTTCCTGTTCCTTTTGGTCCTGCTGGCCTGGCTCTACTACTACCGGATATACGACCGCTGGTGGCTGGGAGCTTTAGCCTTGCTGCTGGTACTCACCAAACTGGGGTACTCCCTCAACACCCTCCTGCTGGCGCTGTACTACGGTGCCGCCAAAATACTCAAAGACATCTTTCATCCAAAGGAGTAATCCATGTACCCGATCCGATTGAAAACCATCAGGGCAGTCTATGAGACCCTGACCGTAGAGGAAGCACAGCCTCCCTACCTCAAGACCGGCACCCGATACACCTCAGCACAACAGGTATTCGACACCTTCCGCTACCTGCAGCTGGAGACCAAAGAACACTTCCTCAGCCTGCACCTGGACGGCAAGAACCGTATCCTTTGTGTCGATAGGGTCAGCATCGGCTCACTGAACCAATCCATTGTCCACCCCCGAGAGGTATTCAAGAACAGCCTGCTCTCATCAGCAGCGGCCCTCATTCTGATCCACAACCACCCCAGTGGCGATCCTGCTCCATCGGCAGAAGACCGTACCATTACCAAGAAACTGCAGGAAGCAGGGGAACTGCTGGGAATACGCATCCTCGATCACATAGTCATTGGGGAGACCTACTGCAGCTTTGTGGAACAGGGACTACTCTAACAAGGAGAACAACAAGGAGAAATTAGGGACATCCATGATAAGTAATGTCAAGGGGAAAGCGGAGGTTTCCCTTAACCTCACGGACTACTCCACCGGTGGCTTTACTCTTCTCCTTCATGCCGTCCAATCCTTTTAATCTCTTTCCTTGTGGTCCACGATCATGCGACCAGACATCCATTTGCCGCACATGGGTTTTATTTAGCGGTTGGTTTCCAGGGCATTGTCTTTTTAATGCTCTGGAAACCAACC
>CAZYMK010000122.1:0-8959 GCA_964648885.1 uncultured Geobacter sp.
TGTATTCCTTTCCCAACCGCTACCCGTACCGCGGCATTACCTACGACACCCTGGATCTGATCTTTCTGGTGCAGCTGGACTGTTTCCCGCCCCTGCAGGCGGGTGACGATCTGGCAGAACTGCTCTGGCTGGATCGCAACAGTATTGATCTTGAGCGGATCGGTTTTACGTCCCTGCGCCAGGCAGTGCAACGGTATCTCCAACATAAGGATTTTCCATGAGTGATCAGAACGAAACATCGCAGACAGCACCCGAGCCAACGGCTGTAACAACTGCAGAAACCGATGAGCTAATCAAGGCGCAGCCTTTGGAACAAGAGCCGGCAGTGGTAGGTGAAGCCGGTTCTGAAGCAGATGCTGGAGAGCTTCATTCTGTTGAGCCGGATCAGCAGGTCCAGCAGGATGAAGAGGAAGGCGATGAGTTGCCGCTGGCGGTAGTCGGCGAGGAGGTTCAATCCCTGTCCGAGCGTTTTAATGCACAAACCGAGATTGAGGACGATCTGCGTCGCGCTGAAGATGAGATGAGCTACCTCAGGGAACAGATCCGCCAAGATCCGACAGTGCTGGCAGCTGTCCAGGAACAGCAGAGCAAGCTGGAATACATCGCATCCACCTCATTTGATCTGAGCGAAAAGGTAGCGGAACTGTCCAGGGCCGTTGCCGTCTTGACCGTGCAACTGCAAAAGGTGTCTGAGGAAACAGAGCGGACTGTGGTTTGGTCGGAGTCCACCAGGCTGGTCAGGCCGCTTTCAAAGACATTCTTGATACTCGCACTTGTGATGCTTGTAGCCCTGCTGGGTGGGATGGGGTATCTGGCCGTGAGTCAGCTGCAGCTGCAGCAAAGGCAGGATAAACTCTCTCTTCTGGCAACACAGGCGGTTGAGACCCAAGCCAGGCGTCAGGCTGAATTTGACAAACAGTTTGCGGCCTTGGTCGGCACAGAGATCAAGCATGAGCGGGAGGCCATCATCAAGGAGTCAGCCCAGAGTAAGCTCAATCATCTCCGTGGCGGTGCTGCTGAACAGCGGCTGCTGAGAAAAAGCAGTGGTGACTGGCTGCTTCCGAAAGGTAAAGCAGAAGAGCAGATCACCGACCAGAATCTGATCGAGCTGCTTAATCAGCTGTTTGAAAAGTCAGGCAGATCACTGACAAGCCATCTATCACTACCGCCCCATAAAGTAGTCTCGATCCTGAAGCCGGACGGTAAGGGCGGTACTGATCTGGTGGTGACCAGAGAGACGGTGCCATAATCGGAAGCAGGGAACAATGAAAAGGGAAAAAGACAGAGGAGCAGGGAAAGGGCAGATGAGCCTGTTCTGAGACTGACGGTCAGAGTGTGTCAGGCCAGCAGTGATCGTCATGAGTACGCGGAGATCTTCTTTTCAGGACAAGCGCCGTAGCAGCCAAAACCAGGTAGCAGGTGACAGGAAAAACAAAAGGACTTAGGCAGATGCCGTAAGTCCTTGTTTTTTTTATGGCGGGGGTGTCCATCACATTTGTGTTATAAGGTATTGAAACAAAAGGATTCTGTTTTATTGCTTTTGGTTTAATACCAACAAAAATACCAACAAAATGCAATCCTTGCCCAAAAAAGCCGCCCCGGTGATCTGGGACGGCTCTTACCACAAGGCGGTGGTAGTGGCGTTCGGTCTGGATTTTTCAAAATTGACATCTAAGCCACTGTTTGCCTGCGTTTGCTGGTTTTGGGGGGCAGGCTGTAATACAAAATCAGGCGGTTTGCCTGTCCAGCAGCTCCATAACCTCGTCAATCTTCCTGCCGGTGTCTTCTGCCAAGAACGCAAGGTCATGCTGTAGGGCTTGAATCTGGTTTGCTTCTGAATTGAATAACGTATGACGCAGTAAACTGACTGCTGCCTGTACCCCTGCCAGCTTTGCAATGATCTGACTGCTGTTTGATTGCCCCTTGAACTCGAAAGATGTTTCCATGTTCACTTCCTCCCTTTGGTTGTGTTTGTGTTTGTGGTTTTGGTCTTGAGTGTTGACTTCCTGCGTCCGTATTTCCCGCCGACCTGCATTGCTTCGAGTGTCTGCTTGACGCTTGCCGGGATATACTTGTGGGGCTTGCCCGGAATGTAGGGGAGCGTTCCGTTTGATACCAGTCGTTGAACGTATGTTCGCTTCCAGCCGGTGTACTCAATCACGTCCTGCGTATCCCATAAGCCGGGACCGGTCATATACTCCTTGAGACGGTCCGCTCCGTCCGGGTGCCGGTCAAGGTATGCCGCCATGAGTGCGACAAGCTGACAAAAGTCTGATTGCTTTGGATCTTCGTATATCTCTATCTGCATGACTGTACCGCCTGCTGAATAGCACGCTGTTGCATCCCGATCTTGAATAGCCGGTCCCTGATTGCTGTCGTGATTGCCTTGAGCATAGCTTGCACCTCCCTGTTGTTTGTTGTCCAAACGGTAGCAGGTTGTTTTGCAGGCAGTCAACAAAAAAGTGAATAAAAACGTATATTTGACATACGCTACAGGTCTTTGTCATTCACCAGAGGGTATAGAACCCTCTAGCATATCGTTTATAATCGTTCATAATCAAGTACTTAGTGGATACACCTCAAAACCTGACAAAGAATTGCCAAAAAACCCGTATCATATATCAAGCTTAGCTCAATTAACCGGTGAACTCCCTTTCACGGGTTACAGCAAACTGATTGCCTGCATGGTGGTCTGGTTTATACTCGGGATCACATAGCACCTGATGGTGCGCTAATAAAATTGGTTGTTGGTACAGCCGTGACGGTGCCTCCGGTGAGATGCCGTCAAGATAGCCACTGTCAAAGGTGGCTATCTTATTTCTTCCCAACGTCCCAGCGGTGGGACGTTGGTAGATTGCCCAAAAGGGTAACGTGGCGTCATCCTTTCTGACTGCGTTTTATTTCTCGGGGGATGCACGGCATAGGGTGCTTAATAAAAAACAGCCCCAGCGAAAGGAGGGACGCTAGAGCTGTTTGCTTTCCGGGCCTACCCGGTTGCGGGACTACTACCGCTTGACGATCAAGCAAGCGGGTGCTGCTACTGAAGTGCCAACCAGTTGACTGTGCCGCTCCTATCTTCGATTGCAGCCGGTTCGGTGCGTGCCGCTTCTGCTGCTCTGGCCTGTTGCAATTTGTATTCTGTAATTTCCGCCGTGGTCATGCGCCTATGCTCTGCGATAGGAATGAATGGTTGTGCAGGTGTACTGGCTACCTTTGCTTCACGTTCGGTTGCGATCTCTGCAAGCGTTTGCGGTCTGAACCATGCCCTCCGTGGCGGTGCGGGTGGTTCGATTACCGGCATGCCCTGCCGTTGTAGATATGCAGACACGGCCTGCCGAGTGGATACAGACAATTTTTCCGGTGCGGTTCTGGCTATTGAAACCAGCTTTTCAAATCGTTGAGCTGTTTTTGATTTCTTCATTTCTTTCTTGCCCTCCTGTTTCGTGTCGGCTTCCTTTGCCGGTTGTTTTTCGTCAGTGCGCTCCTCGACGTAAACCGGCGTATGATACTTGCCTAGCTGCCGGACTGTCAGCTTACCGTTTGCTGCGGTCTGGTACAGCCATTGCGTACCGTCCAGTCGCTCAATTATCCTTGTGGTTGGTGACAGCGGCTTTTTGCCCCCGTCTTTCTGGGGCTTGAGCTTTAACCGGATATTGCTCTTTGCCTCCTTCTTACGATCTTTGTCTTCCGACTCAGTCTCTTGACGTTCGTTTTCTGCGTCTGTCTTTTTGGTCCACTCTCCCGGCTCCCGGTTCGGTGCTGTCGGCAACACTCCGATGGAGGATTTACGGATTCTGTACGCTTCCTGCCGTGCCAGCATACCAATAGCTGTTTTCCGATTGATGCCAAGGCCGGTCAGTGCTGCGTATTGTTCTTTCTGTGCTGCGGTGATCTTCATGGCGTAACCTCCTTTAGTATGCGTGCTGCTTGGTTTGCATGGCTAATCAAACAATTCAACCGAATCATTTTCTGATGTTCATCGCTGCTGAATCCATCCGGGTCTGCTGCGTGCTTTTGTACCAGGGCGACATAGTCAGCTTTCAACCTGTCGAGACTGTTGTCTGCGTCCTGATCTTCCCAAGGTGAAGGGGGGAACGGTTGACGGGCCGCTGTTGGTTCTGCCCACGGTAGCGGTATTTCTGGCTGATTCGTGGCCTTCAGGTGGTGGTTGAGCTTTGCCAGCACTGCCGGTGAAATGGTCTCAGGCCGCTGGCGTGCCTGCTCGATCAATATGGATAGTTTGTCCGTATTTTGTTGCATGGTGTTATTCCTCCTTGGCCCAGCCGAAACGCTCAAGCAGTCGCATCAATTCCGGCGTTGATAATGATTCAATGACACTCTGGTATTCCTGATCGAAGTCCGGGCTATTGGCACTGATGTTTTGCAGTGACTTCAGTTTGCTGTTGAGCGTTCTTTCTGTTTTGTCTCTCATGGTCGCCGTTTTTTCACCGTCTAAACGGTTCACCTCAGATAAAGAGATTCTTGCATCCGTAGCATTTCTTCACTGGACGCACGATCAACAGCCGCTTGACGTTCGGCAAGTTCCTGCTGCAATTCGGCAGTGTGCAGGCTGCTCAGCATCGCTGCTTTACCGTCTGGTGATCCGCACAAATAGCCGCCCAACCATTCACGGGCCTTTGCATCGCCTGCCTTTGCGGACTCAATAGCGGACTCGACAACCTCCTTAAACTTTTCAGGTGGGCATGCTTCCGCCAAAATACGCAGATAGGTCAGCTCTGTAGTCCGGCATGGTCTGCCGGGTCCGCCTGCGTTACCTTCCGCGAAACGTCCGGCTGATGTTCTGCCTGTGATTGAAGTTACTTTTTTCGGTGTTGCCATTGGTAATCCCTCCTTGAATTATGGAGTAAGAAAACTCCTGTAGTGCGTCGGAAAACTCAGCCCGCCGGGAGGAGGGGAGTGGTTAGCTCCCCCAGGTGGTGGGCCTTGTGGTGGTCAGTGTCCGGCCATCTCCTCGACAAGCTGCTCCGTCATCCGGTCAAGCTCTGCCAGTTGTCCAGGTGTCGCTGGCTGGTCTGGGTCGTCTGCCAACAGGTGTTGCAACAGTTGGTCAAGCTCCTGCTCTGTTTCATTCGGCTGATCTTCTAGGAGTGATTCAAGTTCTGCCAGCAGCGCGTTAATCTCTTGCTCCTCAGTGTCGGGTATCTCGATTGATGTCATGGGTTACGCCTCCCGATTGTTGAAAGCTTCAATAGCTGCTGATTCTCTGGAACAAAGTGGGCCTTGACTGCTGCAATCTCCACAAAGGCAAAACCAGAGATTATTTTCATCCTGAGCGGTGGTTATTTCGTCGCTGGAGCAAAAGGGGCAACATTCGGTGATAGTTTTCATTGTTGCACCGCCTTCATAACCTTTTGGGCTTCACTGAAAAAGCCGTCCAAGAATGAATAACGGAGTGCTGTCGGGTAGTAGTCCAAGTCTTGACTGAACTCGTTGTCGGCTATTTCGGTCAGGCTGATTTCGTCTTCATCGTTGAAGCACTTGGCCTGCTCCACGATTTTGCATAGCAGTGTGTAATCTGAAACCTCTGCCAGCATCCTTTTAAGGTTCATCTCTCCGGCGGTGTAGGCTTCAGCCTCAACACAAAGCCGATCCTGCTTGAGTGAAGCAATCAGATTAGTGTGTTCCGCTTCGCCCTGAGCTTGCTGGATGATTTTTGCCATTGCCTGAAGGGTAGCCTCTGGGTTGAGTTGGAAAGTGTTGTCTGTGGTCATTTCGTTAATTCTCCTTTTTGGTTGGTGGTTGTGTAGCTGCGATCCTGACTGCTGCGATACCTGCCAGCATGGTTTGCATAAAGCTGCTGCCGGAAAGGTCGAATTTCGGGCCGCGATTTTTTTGAGTGCTTTTCCTTTTGTTCTCTGTTTGGTTCGGTTGCATTTCGTGACCTTCTTTTTTTTCTTTCCTGCTCCCTTTTTTGGGTAGGGTATGGCTAAAGATATAGAAAGGGTTAAGGAGCCTTAACCGCGAAAACATAAAAACCGGTTAAGGAGCCTTTACCGACAAAAGCCGTTTTTCATCCGGTCCCGGTTAAGGAGCCTTTACCGACTGCGGTTAAGGAGCCTTTACAGGGAATCTGTTTTTTGACTCTCTGGCTTTAGTAATATTGGTATGGCTTCTTTGTGGTGGCTCCCATGTTTTCCAGCCTTCAGAAAGCTGGTACTGTGCTTTAATTCCTTTCCCGTCCAATATTCCGCCCAGCCGTGAACGTATTAAAAAGCCCACGTCTATTAGTTGCTGCATGGCCTTTAGAAATGTCGGACGTGTCATCCCAAAACAGCTAACTGCTTCGCCAACTGTAAATTCAAAAGTTGGAACCCCTTTGTTGCTCTTCCCCTGCATGGCTTTCTGATAATTGGATTTAGCTCTACAAATGTTTGCAACGTCTGTTGCTGTCTTTGAAAGATACCTCCACGATGGATAGGTAATGTCTTTCGGAAATATCTGACAGAACCACTTGTCAAAGGTTGGTATCCCCTTTTTGCTGCGTCCATTTGGCAAGTCCTTTTTGAATTTTTTCGTTGAGTCTCGCGGTAAAGACTCCTTAACCGCGACGGCTCCCGGTGGTGGCTTGTACAAAGATTCGTCAAGCTCGAACATTACCGCCCCCGTTCCCCACGCAACAGACGCAGTACGGTTTTCTTGGCAGACAGAAAGCCCTGTATTTCAGGATTGATCCTGAATTGCTTGGCCGCTTCTGGTGCATCCTTGCCGTAAAATAGAAAGGTGGTGATCCGGTTGACGGGGTCTGTTTGTACTTTGGGAATTTCTTCCGTTTTGTGTGCTACCCCTGATGCTGTTTCAACGTCTTCGGTTTTTAATGTGATTGGATTTGTCATGGTGTCGGCTCCTTACGCTGCGATCCGGTCAAGTAACGCCCGAATGTCAGAGACGCGCCATACAGCGGTTCTGCCTAGATGGACCGGCGCGGGGTAGATACCCTTTTTGATGCCATCGTACCATTGGGTTTTGCTGATAGGGATTACAGGAGTAATGCCCGGACGGGGCCGCTTGTGTCTAAAAACTGGCTTGCCGTTGCGGGTTTTTGCAGGCTGTTGCTGGTGGAGTTCTGCTTGTTCTGGTGTGACTTCGGGTTGTCCTATGATTTGGACAAGGCGAAGATAGCCTTCAGCGGGTAGGATATTTGCGGTCATAAAAAATGCCCCCTTGTTGGTCTGTATTGAACTGGCCTGTTCAAGTACAAACTACCAAAGAGGCATAATTTAATCTAACAATATTAGCTACTTATTTTATGTCGTCTTTTTTCTGCACCTCTTTTCCCTTCAAATAAAGAGCATAGTTTTTTTCAAAAATATCAGGCAAACCAGCAAACCTTTCCTGAAGCATTTTTTTGCCCTCTTCATTGTAATTTGAAATAACACTTTCGGAGAGTGACCGCCCATAACGGGCTTTTGATTCGCCAACCAACTTTTTCAATGTATCTTTACGGGTCATTGTTTCCCGTAGCTCTTTATAATCAAGTGCAACTTTCTCTTTGTTTGGGGCTATTTTGCTTCCCTCCCTGCGTCCTTGCCCTTTCATCCTATACCCCTGCATCCTTTGGGGGAGTATGGCCTTTGCTGCTATGTCTTTTGCGTATGACAGGTGCTGCATATCCTTGCACAAAAGGCCGAGTATTATCTGCAGGTCATGCCGGTCAAGATCATCTCCGTCTGTCAGCTTGTTTATGATTATCGCTCTGCCGATTTCTTCCATTTCTTCAGGTGTCATTACGCCGCCCTCTTCATGGGTATAACCTTTGCCCCTGCCTTCAGCCCGTCAAGATAGTCAGCCCATTGCTGCATCATGGTACGCCGATCCTCAAGAAAAGATGTGCGATTGTATGCCCTGCCGTTGGCGTCCTTTACTGCGTGTGCAAGCTGGTGTTCGATAATATCAACCCTGAACTTTAAGACTTCATCCAAGATAGTTCTCGCAACAGCCCTGAATCCGTGGCCGGTCATAAGTGTGCTGTCGTATCCCATATACCGCAGAGCAGCGTTTATGGTGTTTTCAGACATTGGGCGGGAGCTGGTGCGTCCCGGAAAGACATATTGACCGCAGCCGGTAAGCTGGTGCAGCTCTCTCAAGATTGATACTGCCTGCCGTGATAACGGGACCATGTGTGGTTGACGTGTTTTCATCTTGGTGGCAGGGAGTGACCACTCAGCAGCATCAAGGTCAATCTCGGACCATTCCATTTTCCGCAACTCCCCAGGTCGGGCGAACAGCATCGGTGCCAGCTTCAAGGCAGACTTGACGACAAAGCCCCCTGCATATTCGTCAATATCCCTTAAGAGTGGTGCAAGGGCTTTCGGGTCCGTTATTGCGGCATGGTGCTTTGTCTCACGCTTCTGGAATATCTCACGGGGTTTCAATGCAGCAGATGGATCATGTTCAAGGTGTCCGTGGGCTACTGCGTACCGGAATACTTGACCGCAGATAATCTTGATTCTTAAAGCAGTGTCCACCGCCCCCCGTGCTTCTACCCTCAACAACAGCTCTCTGACATCGGAAGCGGTAACACTGGCAACAGGGTTGCTGCCGATCTGAGTAAAGACATCTTTTTCCAGTCTGGTCTTGACGGTGGCAGTGTGACCGGTTGACCATACCGGTTCGTTCTTGGCGTACCACTCACGGGCTACTTTTTCAAAGGTGGTTGTCTCAATAGCAGCAGATACTGCAGCAGCTTCTTGAATGGCTTTCTTGATTGCACCGGGGTCTTGACCATTGGCAAGCAGCTTGCGTGCATCCTCACGGCGTTGTCTGGCTTCGGCAAGGGTTATGGCAGGGTATTGACCGAAAGACAGCATTTTCTGTTTCCCGTCAAAACGGTATTGCATGCGCCACAACTTACCGCCTGACTTTGATACCAGCAGGTGCAGGCCGCCGCCGTCTGACAGCTTGTAATCATTTTCTTTGCGCTTTGACTTGTTCACCTGAA
>CAZYMK010000123.1:0-8904 GCA_964648885.1 uncultured Geobacter sp.
TGAGGTGGGCAGCGGTCAGGCCCTGACCAAGTTTAACCGATGGATAGATTCGGAGAACAGCTGATGGATCAAGCAACCCACAACAAGATTATCTCCTTCATCTGGGGCATTGCCGATGATGTGCTACGCGACCTGTTCAAGCGGGGTAAATACCCCGATGTAATCCTGCCAATGTGCGTGCTGCGCCGCCTGGATGCCGTGCTGGAACCAACCAAGCAGGCAGTACTGGATACCAAACAGATGCTGGATGATGCAGGGATTACCGAGCAGAAAGCAGCCCTGTGCGAGGCTGCCGGGCAGGCTTTCTATAACACCTCCAGGTTCACCCTGCGTGATCTGCGCTCCCGTGCCAACCAGCAGCAACTCAAACTTGATTTTGAGGATTATCTGGACGGGTTTTCGCAGAACGTTCAGGATATTCTGGAAAACTTCAAGTTTCGCAACCAGATCAGCACTCTGTCCAAAGCCGATGCCATCGGTACCCTGATTGAAAAGTTCCTTGATCCCGACATCAACGTAAGTCCCAATCCGGTACTGAACAGCGACGGCTCGGTACGGCTTCCTGCCATGGACAATCACTCCATGGGGACGGTCTTTGAAGAGCTGGTTCGTAAGTTCAACGAGGACAACAACGAAGAGGCCGGTGAACACTGGACACCCCGCGATGCCGTCAAATTGATGGCCCGCTTGATTTTTTTACCGATTGCCGATCAGGTGCAGTCCGGTTCGTACCAGCTTTATGACGGGGCCTGCGGCACCGGCGGCATGCTGACCCTGGCTGAAGAAACCCTGTTGGAGCTGACCGCAGCCCAGGACAAACAGGTGAAGACCTACCTGTTCGGGCAGGAGATCAACCCTGAAACCTACGCCATCTGCAAGGCTGATATGCTGATGAAAGGTGAAGGAGAAAACGCCGACCATATAGTGGGCGGGGCTGAGTGGTCTACCCTGGCGCACGATGCCTTCCCGGCCCATGAATTTGATTTCATGCTTTCCAATCCGCCCTACGGCAAGAGCTGGAAAAAAGACCTGGACACCATGGGGGGCAAGGACGGCATCCGTGACTCCCGTTTCAAGATCACCCATGCCGATGATACTGACTATTCCCTGGTAACCCGCTCCAGCGATGGTCAGATGATGTTTCTGGCCAACATGGTTGCCAAGATGAACCACACATCCCGGCTGGGCAGCCGGATTGCCGAAGTCCACAACGGTTCCTCATTATTCACCGGCGATGCGGGTCAGGGGGAGAGCAACATCCGGCGCTGGATCATTGAGAAAGACTGGCTGGAGGCCATTGTGGCTTTGCCGCTTAACCTGTTCTACAACACCGGCATTGCCACCTACATCTGGGTACTGTCCAACCGCAAGCCGGATCACCGCAAGGGCAAGGTACAGCTGATCGATGCCAGCGCATGGTTCAAGCCGCTGCGCAAGAACCTGGGCAAGAAGAACTGCGAGCTGTCCGATGATGATATCCAGCGCATTTGCGACACCTATCAATCCTTCACTGAATCAGAGCAGTCAAAGATTTTTCAGAACAAGGCATTCGGCTACTGGAAGGTCACGGTGGAGCGCCCGCTGCGCCTGCACAGTCAGTTGTCCCTCCCAGCTATTGAATCATTGCGTTTTGCCTCCGGGGATGAGGAGATTCGGACGCAACTGTATGAGGAGTTTGGTGATGCCCTGTTTGAGCAGTTTAGCAGCATAGAGAAAGAGTTGGCCAAGTGCCTGGCTGAATGGGGTGCAGGCGATGACGAAGGGGAAGAAGATGACGCCCCCAGGAAGGGCCTCTCAGAGAAGAAAAAGAAAAAGCTGCTGGATGCCGGAACCTGGGCGCGTGATGCCCGGCTGATGGAAACTGCCCAGTCACTGCGGGATCTGCTGGGTGGCGATCTGTATGAGGACCACAACCGCTTCCGCATTGATGTTGACACCGCCCTGAAGAAACTGGGCCGCAAGCTGCCTGCCGCTGAGCTGAAGCTGATCTTCAAGGCGGTCAGTTGGCGGGTGGAAACAGCGCCACCGGTTATCGCCAAGCTGCATAAGCCGGGCAAGGCCACACCTGATCCGTTGCGGGGGCTCTATCCCGTAACCATAGACGGCAAAGCGTGCGTGGTTGAGTACGAAGCGGATACCGACCTGCGTGATACCGAGCAGGTGCCGCTGTTGGAGGATGGGGGCATTGAGGCGTTCATCCAGCGGGAGGTGCTGCCCTACACACCGGATGCATGGCTGGATGAGTCCAAGACCAAGATCGGTTATGAGATCAGCTTTACCCGGCATTTCTACAAGCCGCAACCGTTGCGGACCCTGGAGGAGATTCGCGCCGACATCCTGGCAGTGGAGCAGGAGGCTGAAGGGTTGCTGGATGATTTGCTGAAGGGTGGCAACAAGGCATGATTGCCGATCTAAAGCCATATCTGGAATATAGGGAAACAGGCTCTCTCTGGCTAGGAAAAGTGCCAGCCCATTGGGGAGTGCACAGCTTGAGGACTCTCATAAAATCTCGCAATGAACGTAATCGACCGGATCTTCCGTTGCTATCTGTTGCACGAGAAAAGGGGGTATTCGTCAGATCCCTAGCGGGCGATGATGACAACCATAACGTCATTCCTGATGATCTCAGTAACTACAAGGTTGCTCGTACAGGGCACCTTATCATTAACAAGATGAAAGCATGGCAAGGGTCTATGGGCGTTGCACCATGCGATGGGGTTGTTAGTCCTGCATACTATGTCTTTGACTTCGATATAAAGAACACAGACTACGGTCAAGCCCTCCTGCGCAGTAAACCATACGTGGCTCATTTCGGACAAGCATCCGATGGTGTACGAGTAGGACAATGGGACTTGTCAATTCCAGGAATGCGTCAGATCCCGGTAGTGATCCCCCCTCCCGACGAACAAGCCGCCATTGTCCGTTTCCTCAACTACGCCAACCTGCGCATCGAAAAGGCTATCCGGGCCAAACGGAAGGTGATTGCGCTACTGAACGAGCAGAAGCAGGTCATCATCCATCGTGCTGTTACCCGTGGTATTGATCCAAATGTGCAGCTGAAACCTTCGGGTATTCCGTGGCTGGGTGATATACCGGAGCACTGGGAGGAAATCTCCGTTGGTGCTGCCACAAATCTTATACAGACAGGACCTTTTGGTAGCCAGTTACATTCCCATGAATATGTTGACGGAGGGATACCTGTAATAAATCCATCACATATGAAAGATGGGCAGATTATTGCGGATACCTCAATATCAATTTCACCAGTGAAAGCAAAGGAGTTGGAACGGCATAAAATCAAGATTGGCGACATCATCGCAGCCAGACGTGGCGAACTCGGCAGGTGTGCAGTAGTTACTCCAGAAGAGGTCGGCTGGATTTGTGGCACTGGCAGTCTCCTTATCCGCTGCAAGCTCACGATGTTTATCCCCAACTTTTTCCAGATGGTTTTTGCTTCACAAGGCATTCGCGATTCTTTAAGTTTAGCATCAATTGGTGCAACTATGGATAACCTTAACGCAGGAATGGTTGCACGTTTAAGGATTCCAATGCCTTCCATTTCTGAGCAGAATCAAATAATTGAATTTGTGAAAAATGAGAACCAGCGGCATGGAATTATCACATCTGCAATTCTGCACGAAATCGACCTGCTCCGCGAATACCGCACCCGTCTGATCGCCGATGTGGTCACCGGCAAGCTGGATGTTCGGCAGGCAGCGGCGCGATTGCCGGATGAACCGGAAGAGCTTGCAACACTGCAGGATTGTGGTGAAACTGCCGAATTGAATGATAATGGCTTAGATGCAGAGGATGAGTCGTAATGGCTATTCCTGATCGTCCCAAAATCTATCATATTGTGCATGTTGACCGCCTGGCATCAATCATAGCCAGCAACGGTCTGCTATGCGATGCGGAGATTGTGCGCAGCAAACCGCCAGGCACAACCATCGGTATGGGGACTATCAAGCAGAGACGTCTTAACGAGCTATTTTTGTCCAGCCACTTTGGATTGAATGTTGGCGATTGTGTGCCGTTTTATTTTTGTCCGCGCTCGGTTATGCTGTACCTGATCTGGCGGGCTAACGATCCTGAATTGACCTATCGCGGCGGACAAGCCCCTATTGTGCATCTGGAAGCAGATCTGCATCAGACCGTTGCCTGGGCTGAATCACAAAACCTGAGATGGGCCTTTACCCTTTCCAATGCCGGTGCGCGTTATTTTGAAGACCGCAGCAATCTTGACCGGCTTGGGGATATTGACTGGCAGGCCGTAGAAGCCACCAACTGGCAGCAATGCAAAGAAGGCAAGCAGGCCGAGTTTTTGATTGAACAGCGGTTTCCGTGGGAACTGGTCACCCGGATAGGCGTGATGACAACGCAGACTCACGCGCAGGCCAGTGCAGCCATCACAGCATCAACCCATAAACCTCGTGTAGAATTGATGCAGAATTGGTATTATTAGACCGTTATGAGGCAAGCCATGATTGAATACAAAACCGGCAACATACTGGCCGAAGATGTTGAGGCAGTGGTGAACACCGTAAACTGCGTCGGTATCATGGGACGGGGGATTGCCCTGCAGTTTAAGAACACCTATCCGGACAACTTCAAGGCCTATGCTGCGGCCTGCAAGTTGAATGAAGTGCAACCGGGGCGGATGTTTGTGTATGAAACCGGTCGTCTCACCAATCCACGTTTTGTCATCAATTTTCCAACCAAACGACATTGGAAGGCCAAGAGTCGAATAGAAGATATAGATGCAGGGCTGGTGGCCTTGGTTGAAGAGATCAAATTACGCAAGATCAGCTCTATTGCCATACCACCGTTGGGTGCCGGTCTTGGCGGATTGGACTGGAAGCAGGTGCGTCCCCGTATTGAAGCCGCTTTGCAAGGGGTTGAGGGGCTGCGGGTGGTCATCTTTGAACCGGCTCCTGACAAGGCTGATGAGCGTGCGAACCGCTCCAGCGATGTTCCGAAGATGACACCAGGCCGGGCTGCACTGGTGGGGCTGATGCACCGCTATCTGGCCGGGCTGTTGGACCCCTTCATTACCCTGCTGGAGGTACACAAGTTGATGTACTTTATGCAGGCAGCACAGGAACCGCTACGGCTGAATTATACCAAGGCTCCTTATGGTCCCTATGCCGAAAACCTGCGGCATGTCTTGCGGGCTGTAGAGGGACATCTGGTCTCGGGCTACGCCGATGGCGGTGATGCGCCGGATAAACAGTTGGAGTTGGTACCGGGTGCCCTGGTTGATGCGCAAACATTCCTGCAAGAACAGCCTGATACGGTTAACCGGATGAACCGGGTCTTTGAACTGGTAGAAGGGTTTGAAACCCCCTTTGGCCTGGAGCTGTTGGCAACGGTGCATTGGGTGGTAAGTCAGGAGCAAGCCTGTTCACTGGATGAAGTCACAGCGCGGGTTTATGGTTGGAATGACCGTAAGCGTCAGTTTACCCCACGGCAAATAGCTCTGGCTGTATCCATGCTATCGAAAAAAGGCTGGATACCGTCATTGGCAGGTAGCGCATGACCACTGATACCAGTGAGCGTGGCCTGGAAGATCTGATCTGCACTGCCATGACCGGCCGAACCGCAGTTGTTTCGGCTGGTGGTGTGCATGATCCGGTTGAGTCGTTTGGCGGTACCGGCTGGTTGTTGGGTGATGCCCGTGACTATGATCGGGAATACTGCGTTGATGTGACACAGTTGCATGCCTTTGTAGAGGCAACCCAACCGGAGATCGCTGCCGCTCTGGAGCTGGAGAAGGATACGCCGGTACGCCGCCGGTTTCTGGCCCGTGTAGAGTCTGAATGCGCCAGGCGTGGGGTGATTGACCTGCTGCGCAAAGGGGTAAAGCACGAGAAGTACCATATCGACCTCTTCTATGGCAGCCCATCCCCTGGTAATGACAAGGCAGCCCAGTTGTACATTGCCAACCGTTTCAGCCTCACCCGACAACTCCGCTACAGTCGTGATGAAACCCGCCGGGCATTGGATCTTGCTCTGTTCATCAACGGCCTGCCCATTGCCACCTTTGAACTGAAGAACAGCCTGACCAAGCAGACGGTGGAGGACGCCATTGAGCAGTACCGCCGGGACCGTGATCCTCGGGAGCGGCTGTTCAGCTTCGGTCGCTGCATCGTCCATTTTGCGGTGGATGACCGTGAGGTACAGATGTGTACCGAGCTTAAGGGAAAGGGGTCATGGTTCCTGCCGTTTAACCTGGGCTGGAATGACGGTGCCGGGAATCCGCCCAATCCACACGGCCTCAAGACCGACTACCTTTGGAAACGGGTTCTTACCCTTCAGGGCGTTACTGACATCATTGAGAACTATGCCCAGATTGTTGAAGAGATAAACCCCAAGACCCGTAAGAAATCCCGCAAACAGGTGTTTCCTCGCTATCATCAGCTGGATGTGGTGCGGCGGTTGCTGGCTGATGCGCTGAAGCAAGGCGTGGGGCAGCGTTATCTGATCCAACATTCGGCTGGCAGCGGCAAGTCCAACTCCATCGCTTGGCTGGCCCATCAGTTGGTCGCTTTGCGCAAGGACGGGAAGGATCTCTTTGACTCGATCATCGTCATTACTGACCGCCGCATTCTCGATGATCAGATCAAAAACACCATCAAGGGATTCATGCAGGTTGGCTCCACCGTGGGGCACGCAGAGCACTCTGGAGATTTGCGGAAGTTTATAGAATCCGGCAAGAAGATCATCATCAGCACGGTGCAAAAGTTCCCCTATATCCTGAATGAGATCGGTGATGAGCACCGGGGGCGGAGCTTTGCCATCATCATCGATGAAGCACACTCCAGCCAGGGAGGGAAGACTGCCGGGGCATTGAACGCAGCCCTGACCGACCCGGAAGACGAGATCAACGATGTACTGGAAAAACGGATGGCAGCCCGGAAGATGCTCACCAACGCCAGCTACTTCGCCTTCACCGCCACCCCCAAGAACAAGACGCTGGAGATATTTGGCGAGCCGTATCCGGGCGAAGAGGGGAAGGTCAAGCATCGACCATTCCACTGCTACACCATGAAACAGGCGATTCAGGAGGGATTCATCCTGGATGTGCTTAAAAGCTATACCCCGGTTAACAGCTATTACAAGTTGATCAAGAAGGTTAAAGACGACCCCGAGTTTGACAAGAACAAGGCTCAGAAAAAGCTGCGCCGGTATGTGGAAAGCCATGATCACGCCATTCGTCTGAAAGCAGAGATCATGGTGGATCACTTCCGTGAGCAGGTTATTGCCAAGGGTAAGATCGGCGGGCAGGCCCGTGTCATGGTGGTCTGCAACGGTATAGAGCGCGCTATCCAGTATTTCCAAGCCATTAAGTCCTACCTGGAGGAACAGAAAAGTCCGTACCAGGCCATTGTTGCATTTTCCGGTGAGTATGATTTTCGAGGTCAGAAGGTTACTGAGGCATCCCTTAATGGCTTCCCCAGTGGAGACATCGCGGACAAAATCCAGGAAGACCCGTACCGTATTCTGGTTTGCGCCGATAAATTCCAAACCGGTTATGATGAGCCGCTGCTACATACCATGTATGTGGATAAGACCCTCTCCGGCATCAAGGCAGTGCAGACCCTATCTCGGTTGAATCGTGCCCATCCCCGCAAACATGACGTGTTTGTGCTGGATTTTATGAATGACGCTGACACGATTCAGGCCGCCTTTGCCGATTATTACCGTACCACGGTCTTGAGTGAAGAGACTGACCCCAACAAGCTTCATGACCTGAAGGCGGTACTGGACAACTATCACGTCTACCGTGCGGCAGTTGTGGATGAGCTGGTAGGGCTGTATCTTGGTGGCGCTCAACGTGACAAGTTAGACCCACTGTTGGACGCCTGTGTGGCAGTTTATATTGAGGAGTTGCATGAGGATGCCCAGGTTGATTTCAAGGGCAAGGCCAAGGCGTTTACACGCACCTATGAATTCCTGTCTTCTATTTTGCCTTATAGCGATGTTGATTGGGAAAAACTCTCCATCTTCCTGTCCTTTTTGATACCAAAACTGCCTGCCCCCCAAGAGGAGGATCTCTCCAAGGGGATACTGGAATCCATTGATATGGACAGCTATCGTACCGAAAAACAGGCTGTTATGAACATCATCCTTGCAGATGAAGAAGCAGAAATCGATCCAATACCGGTAGGCGGTGGTGGTGGAAAATCGCAGCCTGATATGGATAAGCTCACCAATATCCTTAAATCGTTCAACGAACAGTTCGGCACCCTGTTTAGCGATGTTGATCGAGTTGCAAAGCGTATCCAGGAGGATGTCGCTCCTAAAGTGGCAGCTGATCAGGCTTACCGGAACGCCAAACAGAATACCCCGAATGCTGCCCGCCTGGAGCATGACAAGGCGTTGGCGCGGGTCATGCTGTCACTGCTCAAGGATGATACCGAGGCCTACAAGCAGTTTGTTGAGAATGAATCTTTTAAGCGGAGTGTCTCAGATATGGTGTTTGCCATGACGAATGTAGCTTGTGAACCACCGAAACCGGCGGCACCGGCATGAGATGGGATGAAACAGAAATCACGGTCAGATTCAATGAGGTGGACAGCTATCAGGTGGCTTGGCATGGCCATTATGTGGCCTGGATGGAGGTGGGGCGTCTGCGGCTTTCGCAGCGTTTCGGCCTTGCCCCTCAGGATCTGGTGGAGCTGGGCTATATCGGCCCGGTGGTGCAGCTTGATGTCAAGTACCTGCGGCCTGCCCGCTATGCTGATGAGCTGGTTGTTCGCACTACGCTGGTACCGGCTGAGACGGCAGCGCTGACCTTCAAGAGTGAGATCAGGTCAGGGACAGGGGAGCGTCTGGCTGTCGGCACCGTGGTACATGCACTGACCGATATGACCGGCGTACTGCAGTACCGTTTGCCGTTGGAAG
>CAZYMK010000124.1:0-8864 GCA_964648885.1 uncultured Geobacter sp.
GGTCGTCGAGGCGGAGAACGGCAGGCAGGGACTGGAACTACTGCGCAGTACAGAGCCCGACCTTGTCTTTACTGACCTGCGTATGCCGGTGCTGGATGGCTTTGGTGTGATTGAAGCCGTTACCCAGGAATCACCCGCTACACCGGTGATTGTCATATCGGGAACCGGAGAGATGGCTGATGCGATCAAGGCCATGCGGATGGGTGCCCGTGACTTTGTCATGAAACCGGTATATGAGCTTGAAGAGCTTGATCTGGTGGCAAAACGGGCTCTGCAGGAAAACGCCCTGCAGCAAGAGGTCAGTTCGCTTACCGAAAGTCTTCTGCATACTTCCCCGGTATCACATCCTGCCTTTTCCACCATCATCACTGCTGACTCGGCCATGCAGGCCATCTTCACGTACCTGGCAACTGTCGCGGTCAGTAATCACCCGGTACTTGTTCTGGGAGAAACCGGAACCGGCAAGGAGCTGCTTGCCCAGGCGATTCACCAGGCCAGTGGACGGACTGGACGTTTTGCCGCAGTCAACGTAGCCGGTCTTGATGATACGCTCTTGGGTGATGCTCTGTTCGGCCATGTCAAAGGTGCCTTCACAGGAGCCGACAAACCGCGTGATGGCCTGATTACCCAGGCACGAAACGGAACCCTGTTTCTGGATGAGATTGGCGACCTGTCCCCCGCTTCACAGGTCAAGCTGTTGCGTCTGCTGCAGGAGCGTGAATACTACCCGATCGGCGCCGATTACCCGTTGCACTGTACCGCACGGATTATCGTTGCCACCCATGCCTCTCTTGAAGAGTTGGTGAAGCAGGGGCGATTCCGGCTGGATCTTTACTACCGTCTTAAAATTCATCAGGTACAGGTTCCGCCACTACGGGAACGGCTCGATGATCTGCCGCTGCTGCTGGAGCATTTTATAGAGCAGGCCGCCCGGGATCTCGGTAAGAAACCGCCTGCATATCC
Source organism: uncultured Geobacter sp. (assembly GCA_964648885.1). Classification (GTDB taxonomy): domain Bacteria; phylum Desulfobacterota; class Desulfuromonadia; order Geobacterales; family Pseudopelobacteraceae; genus Trichlorobacter. The sequence continues at coordinate 964 of CAZYMK010000124.1, forward strand.
GCCGGAACTGCTCTGCTACCTTGCCATCCATTCCTTTCCCGGCAATGTCCGTGAGTTGCAGGGGCTTGTGTTTGATGCGGTGGCGCGTCACACAACCGGTATCCTCTCCATGCAGAGCTTTACCCAGGCGCTGGGCTCACAACAAACTTCGGCCTGTTTCAGCGATTCTTGCGGGGCCATGATTCTGCTGCGTGACGAGAACGGCGAACGGATGCCAACCCTGGAAGAGGCTGAACGTGTCCTGATTGCCCAAGCACTGCACCAGAGTGGAAACAATCAGGGAGCAGCTGCACTTCTGCTGGGTATCACCCGCAACGCCCTGAACAAAAAACTGATCCGCGGGCGTCTCAAGTACTAGCTGATTCAATCAGCCCTGCGCCATTTGTACCATGTCCGCCAGGTGGCTCACGTTGATAATCATAATGAATCCAGCTGGTTAAATGTAATTGCCCGCATATCCTGCGCCATTTGGCGTATCCTTTCAAGTGCTGTGTGCTTATGTAACAGGCTAATATAATAGCATTTAGTAGGTTGGCACGCTCTCTGCTTTCCCGTTGCTCAGGCCGCTATCAACAGGCGGTCCGTTACCTACAGTACACAAGGAGCATCACGTATGATTAACAATCTGACTATCGGTAAACGTCTGGCAATCGCTTTCGGTATTGTCCTGCTCTTTATTATCGCCATCTCCGGCACCAATTACTGGGGCATGGGCAAGCTTGAAGCCTATACGTCCAATCTGGTAAACATCGACGCCACCCTGGCGCTGAACAGCGCCCGCACAAGGGCAAACATCAACATGATGAGGCGTTTTGAAAAAGACCTGTTCCTCAATATCGCAGATGCAGCAAAGATTGAAGAGTACCGCAAGAAATGGAATGAGGCCGATGATCGCCTGGTTAAATTCCTGAACAGTTCACTCAAGACTCTGGATGCTTCACAATATCCTGATCAGGAAAAGGACAAGCAGAGTATTCAGGTGATCCTGGCGCAGGTAGAGGCTTACAGGGCTGGCTTCACTACGGTGTATAACCGTATCAAGGCAGGTGAGATCACCACAATACAGGATGCCAATAAGGCCATCAGCCAGTACAACGAGGCTACCAGTCAGTCCGAGGTGTTGATTGCTGCGTTTACCCAGAAAATGGACAAGCAGATGGACGAAATGGTCAAGCAGGCTGTTGCCGGCAGCAAGACCATCAAGCTGGTTGCGGCAGTCCTCTCGCTGGTTGCGATTATCCTTGCCCTGGTGCAGGCGGTGCTGATTGTTCGCTCTATCACACGTCCGCTGCACAAGCTGGTGGAGGTTGCTGATACAATCTCTGGCGGTGATCTGACGGTACAGGTTGCCATCACATCGAAGGACGAAGTGGGTCATCTAGCCGCATCGTTCAATAACATGGCAGCAAATCTGCGCAATCTCATTGGTGATGTCAGCTCATCATCTGTCTCGGTCGCCTCTGCCTCAAGCCAGCTTTCCAGTACGTCAGAGATGTTGGCTGCCGGAACTGAGGAGATGTCAGCCCAGACCAGTACCATTGCCACTGCCAGCGAAGAAATGTCAGCTACAGCAAATGATATTGCCAGCAACTGCCATATGGCAGCAGACAGTGCCCAGCATGCTGCCGATACCACCCAGCAAGGTTTCGAGGTGGTCAAGCATACGGTGCAGGGTATCAGGCAGCGTGGTGAGCAGACCAGACAGAATGCGCAGGCCATCGCCTCGCTGGGTGAGCGTTCTGACCAGATCGGCGCCATTGTCGGAACCATTGAAGATATTGCTGACCAGACCAATCTGCTGGCTCTCAATGCAGCTATTGAAGCTGCACGGGCAGGTGAAATGGGGCGCGGATTTGCGGTGGTTGCCGATGAGGTTCGTGCCCTGGCTGAACGGACCACCCGTGCCACTAAAGAGATCAGCGATATGATCCGCTCAATCCAGGGAGAGACCAGGCAGGCAATCATTTCGATGGAAGAAGGGCTGAAGGAGACTGAAAAGGGAGCTGCTGAGGCAGGACAACTGGAAACGGCTCTGCAGAGTATTCTTGAACAGGTCAACTCCGTAACCACGCAGGTCAGTCAGATTGCCACAGCTGCCGAGGAACAGACCGCCACGACCCGTGAAATTACCAACAACATTCAGATGATGAGTGAGGTTGTGCAGCAGAGCGCAACAGGCGCCCAGGAATCATCCGCCTCTGCAGCCGGTCTGGCCAGGACGGCAGAGCACCTCCAGACGCTTGTAACCCGCTTCAGGCTCTAACGGAGCAGTCACGATGGGTGCGAACAACGTAGCGGATACCATCACCAACACAAGCGGTGACCATTGTCAGGTTGATGAGCAGCTGCTTGATGACCTTGCCATCATTGTTCAGAACCTGCAGATGCTGGAACAACGGCTCTCTCCGGAACTGTCGGCAAACCAGGAGGCTGCCAAAGAGCTGGGCATCTCACTTGAACAGCTTGATCAGTATCTGCTTCGGCGTGATGTGTATGATTTTACAGGGGGCATCAGGCGAGCCAGTAAGCGGATGATGGCATCAATACGGTATGCAAACAGCAGAACCTGACCTGTTCCAAGCAGTTGTACTTGCCAGGTTTGTGCAATAGCTGTTTGCGCAATTGCGCCGTAACGGTTCGTCACCAAGATATGCTACAGCCAGACGGTCTTTAATCCATAAGATAACAGCAATGGCATGCTGGCAACACCAGGTACAGCCACTACAAAAAGGCAGATCAGCTTCATGCATTCATCGGTACCTACCATACCAGGCGCCTCTAACAGTTCCCTGCGTTTCAGGGTTATAGCCATGCTGCTGGTCTGTGCCGCACTGGTGCTGCTGGTTAATATCGGCTACAGCTATGTGAGCCAGAAAAAACTGCTGTTTCAGGAGTTGGGCCAGACTGCGGATGCCGTGGCAGACCGGCTTGCCTTTACCATGTCGCAGCCGCTCTGGGACTTTAACAGGCAGAGTCTTGAACAACTTATTCTGCAGGAGTTGAAGAGCCCATATGTGCTTTCAGTGCTGGTAACTGCAACAGACAAGGAACTTTTGAGCCTGGGGCACAGAAAAACCAGGGCTAAATCTGAAGGGATTGAGCCCTTTAGCGATCATATTGCAGAACCTTCCGGGGCTTTACATTGTGAACGGCAGATTGTGCATGCTGGCCAGACAATTGGTACGGTGCATGTTGTTCTGGCCGATTATCATCACCGGATTCAGCTGAAACAGCTGATTACAGGCCAGATACTGCAGGCCATCCTGATTCTTGTCAGTATCAGTCTGCTGACCTATCTGGGGCTTTCACTGCTGATTCTCAAACCCTTGAAGGAGCTGCAAAAGACAGCAGTTTCTTTTGCCCGTGGTGATCTGGATGCCCGTCTGACGGTGGAGAGTGATGATGAAATCGGGACATTGGGGAGCACCTTCAACCAGATGGCGGTGCAGATAGCCGATAAAATCAGGGCGCTTGAGCTCTCCGAGGATGCCCTGCGTGAGAGTGAGGAGTTTCGCAAGCGTGTCTTTGAGGGATCCAGGATGCCGATTGTTGTGATGGATGCGGCGACCATGCAGTTTGTGGACTGCAACTCTGCAGCTGCCAGCATTTTTCACAACAGTACCGTCGCTGAGACACTTGGAAAGACTGCGCTTTACTTCTCTCCTGATCACCAGCCCGATGGGGCACTTTCGTCTCAAAAGGCGGAGATTCTGGTTGCTGAAACCCTGCAGAGCGGCATGACCGTTTTCGAATGGCGCCACCAGCGCCCGGACGGTGTGCAGTGGGATGCCGAGGTGCATCTGATGAGTTTTCAGGCTGGTGGCCGTCAGTTTTTACAGTTTACCCTGCAGGATATTACCGAAAGCAAGAAGACAGCTGCCCTGATGGTGCAGACTGAGAAGATGATGATGGTGGGCGGCCTTGCTGCCGGTATGGCCCACGAGATCAATAACCCGCTGGGTATCATCACCCAGACTGCCCAGAACATCCAGCGCCGACTTGACCCAAAACTGCCTGCCAACCAGACGGTTGCCGAACAGAGCGGCATCAACCTGGTGCAGTTGCAGCAGTACCTTGAAGCCCGCCAGATTTTCGATTTTCTCAAGACCATCCGTGAGGCCACTGAGCGTGCAGCCCGTATCATTGCCAACACGCTCAAATTTAGCCGAAAAAGTGAATCGTTTATTGAATATGCGGATCTTGCCGAACTGATCGACCAGGTACTGGAATTGGCAGCCAATGATTATGACCTGAAGAAAAACTATGATTTCAAGCGGGTGGCCGTGCGGCGTGAGATCCCTGATGCACTGCCAAAGGTGCCGGTATCTATACTTGAGATCGAACAGGTGCTGCTGAATCTGCTGAAGAATGCGGCCCAGGCCATGTATGAGGCCGCTACTCCCGATCCGCAGATTGTAGTGCGGGTCGCAGTCCAGAACGAGTATGCTGTTTTGGACGTTGCCGACAACGGCCCGGGCATGCCCCCGGAGGTTCAAAAGCGTATTTTTGAGCCATTCTATACCACGAAAGAGGTAGGCAAAGGCACCGGCCTGGGCCTGTCAGTTTCCTATGCAATCGTCACCACAAACCACGGCGGACGACTGGAGGTGCATTCCCGGCCTGGTGGCGGCACCTGTTTCAGTCTGTGGTTGCCGTTGCAGCGGGCGGTCAGGCATCAGTCAGGAGTCTCGGCATGAAGAAGAGCCGTCTCTGTTTCAGCTTAATGCTGCTCGTGCTGCTGTTCAGTACTGCCGGCTTTGCCCAGACCGTGCGGATCGGTTATGAGCAGAATCATCCTATGGCAAGCACGGCTCCTGACGGTAAGGCCCAGGGGATTATGATTGATGTTGTTGAAGAGGTTGCCCGCCGTGAAGGCTGGACCATTCAGTATGTTCCGTGCGTCTGGAGTACCTGTCTCGAGAAACTTGAGCAGGCGGAGATTGACCTGCTGGTGGCCATTGCCCACACCCCGGAACGTGCTGAAAAGTACAGTTACAATCAGCATACGGTCATTTCCAACTGGGGGGTGCTGTACAGCCGTCCCGGACAGAGGATCGAATCATACAACAATCTGCACGGCAAGCGGGTTGGTGTAGTGAAAAACGATGTCTACTGCAACACCTTCATCAAGATGATCCAGCAGTTTAACATCCGCTGTGATCTGGTCTATGCCGATAATTTCAAGGATATTTTCGACATGATTGAAACCGGCGAGGTTGATGCCGGGGTTGCCAACCGCTTCTTCTCTCTGCTGAATGAAAAACATTTTTCAGTACGCGCCACCCCGATCATTTTCAGTCCGGTTTCCGTGCAGGTGGCAGCGCCGAAAGGTCGCAGTGCCGCAATTCTGGTCGCTTTTGACCGTCACCTTGAGGCGATGAAAAAAGACCCCAATTCGGTCTATCAGCGTTCTCTCAAACGCTGGCTGGGGGTGGAGGGGGCCGGCTATGTCATGCCCCGCTGGGTCTGGTTGCTGGGGGGCGGCATTCTGGCCGGTGCGCTGCTGCTGACGGTTTTCGTGGCGCTGCTTCGTCGGGAAGTTCATAGAAAGACTTCTGATTTGCGCCATGAGGTTTCAGAGCGTTGTCGTTCAGAGGAACAGCTGCGGCTGGTGCTGGACAATATGCAGGAAATTTTCGTACAGACTGATCTTGACGGCACCATCAGTTTTATCTCGAACGGTGTTGAGCTGCTGGGCTACACCCCGGAAACGGTCAGGGGTACCCAGTTCTCTGCTCTTTGCAAGAATCACCACGATTTCCTGAATCTGCTGGATAACCTGAAGTCGAAAAAGGTGCTGACCGGCTACCGGATCAGTCTGTTAAAACAGGATGGCACAGAGCGTTTGGTGTCTGTCAATGCCCGTCTGCTTTCGGATGATGACGGGAATCCGGCCTCCATTATCGCCTCCGGCACTGATGTGACTGAGCAGGTGCGGATGGGGGGACTGATGGTCCAGACCGAGAAAATGATGATGGTTGGCGGGCTGGCGGCCGGTATGGCCCATGAGATAAACAATCCTTTGGGAATCATCATGCAGAACATTCAGAATATCAAGCGGCGGGTTTCAACGGATCTGCAGCCAAATCAAGAGCTTGCCCACCGCCTGAATCTGAATCTCTATTTGCTGCATGACTATCTGGAACAACGGGGAATCCTTAAATTCATGCATCAGATGCACGAAGCAGGAGACCGGATGTCCCGGATTATCAACAATATGCTGAAGTTCAGCAGAAGAAGTGAATCGCGGATAGAGTCGGTCAGTATGGAGATGGTGCTGGAACAGGCACTGGAACTGGCTGCCAGCGATTATGACCTGAAAAAGCAGTATGACTTCAAGCGGATTGAGATAGTACGGGAATACGCACCGGACCTGCCCAAGGTGCCACTCACCGTCCTTGAGATTGAGCAGGTGCTGCTGAACCTGATGAAAAATGCTGCCCAGGCCATGGCCTTCAGCCAGGAGAAGAAAAAACACCGGATGACCCTGCGCACATATCAGTCAGATGACTGGGCTGTCATGGAGATTGAAGATAACGGTCCCGGCATGAGTAAAGAGGTGCAACGGAGGATTTTCGATCCGTTTTTTACCACCAAGGAAGTCGGCATAGGCACCGGTCTTGGATTGTCGGTTTCCTATGTTATAATCACCAATAATCACCATGGCCGGCTCGAAGTCCGGTCAGAACCGGGCATGGGCACCTGCTTCATCATCAGACTGCCGATGCAGTACACACCAGTCAGCAGGATGTCAGAGGATTCGTTATGAAAACGCCGCCAATCAGATTGCTGACCGTTGATGATGAAGATGCGATCCGCTGTGGTATTGCAGCTTATTTCGAGGACTCCGGTTTTCTGGTGTCAGAGGCGTCTGATGGTCTGGCCGGTCTGGAGTTGATCCGGCAATCACGGCCTGACATCGTGATCACCGATCTGCGGATGCCCCGTATGGATGGTCTTGAATTGATTGAGGCGGTAGCCGCTGAGTTTGATAACCTGCCGATTATTGTCCTTTCCGGCACCGGGGTGCTGGCTGATGCCATAGATGCCTTGCGGCGCGGGGCCTGGGACTACCTGACCAAGCCGATTCAGGATTTTGCCGAACTTGAAATTGTTGTGCAGCGCTGCCTTGAACGGGCCCGACTGATTGCTGACAACCGCAGATACCAGAACAACCTTGAGTCACTGGTTGAAGAGCGTACCGCACAACTGCGTAAACTGATGACCGCCGTTGAGCAGAGCGCCAATTCGGTCATCATTACTGATACCGAAGGGGTTATTGAGTATGTAAACCCCTATTTCTGCAGGGTAACCGGCTACCGGATGGATGAGGTTATCGGACAGAAGCCCAGCCTGGTCAAGTCTGATCAACATCCTCCGGAGCTATACGCAGCACTCTGGCAAACCATTACGTCAGGACATGAGTGGCGAGGCGAGTTCTGCAACAAACGCAAGAACGGCAGCCTGTACTGGGAACTGTGCAGTATTGCGCCGATCCGCAATGAAGCAGGTGAAATAACCCATTATGTGGCCATCAAGGAGGATATCACCGCCCGCAAATCCCAGGAACAGGTGCTGATCTGGCAGGCCAGCCATGATACACTGACCGGCCTGCACAATCGCTACTATCTGGAAAGTCATCTGGCCTCGGAGTTGAGCAGAATCGATCTGGCGTCCCAGTTCCTTTCGCTGGTTCTGGTTGATATTGATAACCTGAAGATTGTGAACGATACCTTTGGTCATGACTTTGGTGATCGTCTGCTGGTCAAAATCGGTGAGCGACTCAAGCAGGCAGCCTGCCCGTCCTGCACGGTGGGCCGCTTTCTCGGCGATGAGTTTGCCCTGATTCCACCGGTTTCTACGGCCCGTGATCAGGGGATGCAGCTTGCCGCCAGGGTGAA
>CAZYMK010000125.1:0-8814 GCA_964648885.1 uncultured Geobacter sp.
ACCGAGATGCTGGCAATGCGGGATCTGCTTGAGTTGACCCGCCTGCATTATCCCAAACTGAAGGATCCGCCCCATCATCCTGAAGAACATCCGCAACTGCTCTCTACACTCAACATTTTTCATATCATCCGCAAGAGTAACGACCTTCTGCTCAAACACCCGTATCAATCGTTTGCCAGCTCTGTGGAGCGTTTTTTAAACGAAGCAGCAGACGATCCCAAGGTCTGTGCAATCAAGATGACGCTCTATCGCACCTCAAAAGAGGGACGTCTGATTGATTCGCTGATCAGGGCTGCGGAAAACGGCAAGCAAGTGGCGGTGGTGGTAGAGCTGAAGGCCCGTTTTGACGAGGCAGCCAACCTGCGGATTGCTGAGCGGATGGAAGAGGCCGGCATCCATGTCACCTACGGTGTGGTTGGCCTGAAGACCCATTGCAAAGTGATTCTGGTGGTGCGTCGCGATTACAACGGCATCCGGCGTTATGTGCATATTGGTACCGGTAATTATCATTCCGACACCTCACGGTTGTACAGTGATCTGGGGCTTTTTACCTCTGATCCGGCCATCGGTCAGGATGTGACCGAGCTGTTCAACTACCTGACTACCGGGCTTTCTCCCAAGCGCGTCTACCGTAAACTGTTGCCGGCTCCCCGATTGGCCAAACGCGGCCTGCTTGAGCGGATTGAGCGTGAAATAGCGCTTCATCTTCAGCAAGGTGGCGGGTGTATCCAGTTTAAAATGAATGCGCTTGAGGATGCTGATATTGTGAAAAACCTGTACCGGGCTTGCCAGGCCGGCGTCAAGATAGACCTGTTTGTCAGGGATTCCTGTCGGTTCATGCCCGGCATACCGGGTCTCTCCGCAACCGGTCGGGTGGTCAGCATTGTTGGCCGATTCCTTGAACACAGCAGGCTGTACTATTTCCGCAATGGCGGGACAGAAGAATATTTTATCGGTTCAGCAGATGTCATGAAACGTAATCTTGAATCCCGGGTCGAGATCCTGGTGCCGGTTGAATCACCGGCATTGCAGCAAGAGTTGCGTACCATACTGAATGCCCATGATGCCGACCACCGCTTTGCCTGGGAAATGCAACCGGACGGCACCTATCTGCAACGCAAGCCTGCCGATGAGCGTGATCAGACAGTAGGGTTGCATCAAATCCTGATGCAACAGGCCAGTCAGGTTGCACGAGAGGCTAAAAAGATAAAACGACGCACAATCAAGGGGTTAAGCAGTTAATCCGTGTTGTTGCGCCTTAAATCAGGTTTTTGGTGCAATGCAACACCCAACTAATTGATATTTATAATGTATATAACAACTCAAGGCGCCTGTTGTTGCATGTGCAACAACAGGCGCCTTGAGTTTTAATTTTGTAACTTATCGAAATAATTTGATTCTGCTTAATGGCACGCTACATGCATTGATGTTAAATACTTTTTCTGTTGCAGGAGGCGACCATGAAAGCAAAAGCCAACCATAGCGCCCTTTCGGGCATTGTCAGCATAGGACAGACGGATATGACCGGCGTTGTTTCGTTTGCGGGTGGTGATACGCTGTTACGGCAGGCTGATCAGATGTATCTTGAAGGTCGGGACCAGGATGCACGGCAGGCTGTACGTGACGCACTGAAGATCGCGTTGCAGCGCCTTGATGCGGTACACGGCACCACTGTTGAGATTTCTGACGAGCACCTTGCAACGCCTCATACAGCCAAGGCTTGAAACGCTCCGTAAAGAGAACTATCTGAGACCAAATCTGTCAAGCAGTTTACCCCACATGCGGCTTATCCATCGACCGAGCTGGATCGAAACCCGCTCCAGCCAGGTCTCTTCTCCTCGCATCTTCTTCAGTACCAGGGCCATGTTCAAACGGGTTTCATAATCCTGAGGATTGACCGTCTGTGCAAGCCGCAGCCACTGCAGTGCTCCCTCATAGTCTGCCAGCATCGCAAGAGAGATCCCCATCTGGCGCATGGCGTCGTAATCAATTTCATTGATAGCCAGGGCACGGCGGAACCAATCCAGCGCCTCCCGGTCTTCACCGAGTTTTGAATAGGAAACGCCGATCTGGCGCATGGCGTCACTATCGTTGGGATTACTGGCCAATGCCTGGGTGTAGAAGGAGATTGCCTTGCGGTCACGATCAAGGCGGGAGTGGGCTATGCCGATGCAGCGCAGGGTGTCGGCATCGGATGGATCAAGGGCAAGTACCCGGTCAAAGGTTCGGACCGCAGCCCATACCTTGCCGTTCATGAGTTGCCAGACACCGCTCACCCGCATCAGAAAAAGGTCGTCCGGTGCCTGATGAAGCGCTTCAAGAAACAGGCGTCCCTGTTCCTTGCTGTTGTGTTCAAGGTAACCGGCAACTTCTGCCTGGAAATAGAGGTGGTACGCCGGATCGTCTTTTGAGGCCTCAAGGGCCTCCATGATTGCTGCACGTCCCTCTTCCGACTTGCCGAGGTCAAACAGGGAATCAATGTCGTGGGCTTTATTCTGCAGGTCTTGACGCGTCAAGCAGCGTCCCCCCTTTTTTTACCCCTCCTTTACACCAAGACGTTTCATCCAACGCCAGAGGGTTGTGCGGTCAATATTCAACTCCCGCGCAACCTCTATGCGATTGCCGCTATAGCGATTCAGCAGCGACTGCAGTTCTCCGGCAGTTGGAATTTTGCCGGAGCGTCGCACTGACTGCGCCTGTTCCTGAGTTTGTCCCAGAAAGCTGGTCGGCAGGTGATCGAGGGTTATTTCAGTTCCACGGCAGAGTATGACCGACTGTTCGATCAGATTCAAGAGTTCTCTTACGTTGCCGGGAAAAGAGTGGGCCAGGAAGAGCTTGAGGACTTCAGGTGCAACAGAGCGCACCTTTTTGTTGTAGGTCAGGTTAAAACGCTGCAACGCCATATCTACCAGCAGCGGAATATCTTCGCGGCGGTCACGCAGGGGGGGAATATGCAGGGTAACAATGTTTATCCTGAAAAACAGATCCTGACGAAAGGTGCCTTCAGCCACCATCTCTTCAAGATTGCGGTGTGTTGCCGTGATAAACCGAACATCGGCCTTGATGGGTGAACGTGCCCCCAGAGGTTGAAATTCATGATTCTCCAGCACCCTTAACAGCTTGACCTGAAGCGGTAACGGGAGATCACCGATTTCATCCAGAAAGAATGTGCCGCCACTACACATTTCAAGGCGTCCGGGACGATTTTCTGTTGCACCGGTAAAGGCGCCTTTGCGTACCCCGAAAATCTCAGATTCAAGCAAGGTTTCCGGCAGTGCGCCGCAGTTGACAATAACCATCGGACCTTCGCGACGCGGGCTTAAATCATGTATGGCTCGGGCAAACAGCTCTTTACCGGTACCGCTTTCACCATGCAGAAAAACAGTCGCATGACTGGCAGCAATATCTTCCATGACGTCAAACAGCCGTCGCATGGCCGGGTTACGGCTCACCAGGCTGCGGAATGAGTATTTTTCCCTGATCTCTTCTTTGATTGAGTTGATCGGTGTCAGGTCGCGAACGGTCTCAACCCCTCCCATGACATTGCCGACAGCATCGTACAGGGTTGAGGCGCTGACCGAGATCAGTTTTTTGCGCCCTTTTCGATCAACTATATCAACCTCACGCTGGATGGACTGGCCGGTGGCAATAGCTTCAACCATGGGGCAGGCCCCGGTGCAGGCCTCTGATTTGAAGATTTCGTAGCAGGGTTTGCCAAGGGCATCAGCAGCAGCAACTCCGGTAATCTCCTCGGCTGCCTTATTAAAATGGGTGATGTGCATCCCCTCATCAACGGTGAACAGACCATCGGCAACAGAATCCATGATGGCGTAGATACGCTTCATGTTGCGTATGGTCTCAACACCGCCGATCGGGTTGCCTTCATCATCGTACAGAATAGAGGCGCTTACCGATACCGGCACCAGAGTATCTTCACTGTTAGTGATGGTGACTTCCCGGTTGGTAACCGGTTTTCCTTTTTTGATGGCCTCCCGTACCGGACAGGCAGAATCGCAGACCGATGTACGGAAAACTTCGTGGCACGGCCTGTTGATGGCATCTTCGCGCTTGATGCCGGTCATGAGTTCAGCCGCCCGGTTAAAGGAGGTGATGTGCATATCCCGGTCAACCGTGAAAACACCGTCAGCAACAGAATCAATAATGTGTCTGAAGTGTTCCGGGTTTCCGTCTTTAAGTCTGTTAGGCATGGTGATCTGCTCCCTACGGGTTCAGGCAGTTATTTGGAGCCGGTGGCTTTCTGATACAACTGGTGGTTGGTGCGGTTACGAATGATACGCAGGGTCAGTACTCCGGCAATACAGAGACAGGCCCCGACGCACAAAAACAGGTATCCCAGGGTTTCAGCGGTGCCAATTCCAAAAAGGTTCCGGCTTTTCAGTACCAGCAGCATAAAAATACCGCTGAAAATGGTCAGACCGCCAACGATATACAGGGCAAAGGCAACGATAGAAAAACCAAGCGACATATCTTTCTGCATAATCAAGCCTCTGAAAAAATCAGGGGACGGTAGAGACCCGCCCCCTGATCGGTTGGTCAGGCCAGGAAGGCCCACAACATGGCCACAACGAGTGCAAGGCCGGTGAATAAGGCTATGAAGCCAAAGGTCTTAAAAATAAAGTCATAAACAACACCACTGGGTTTTTCAACCTCAAAGTGCTCAAGAATGCCTTGCTCCTCATACCGCTTCCACTGGTCACCACGCTCCTCAATGAACTCTTCCTTGTTCATCTGGCCGTTGAAGATAACAAAGTCCATGGGGAACTTTTCAGGACGGCCGTGCGTGTTAAAGAAGTGAACCGTAAAGATGAAGCCGGTTGCCAGCAGCGCCTCATCTGAGTGCACAATGGTGGCAATGTTGAATGCCCAACCCGGCAGGAACAGGCCGAAGAATTCCGGGAACCAGAGCAGCAGACCTGAACCGCCGATGGCGAACATACCCCAGAAGACAGCAATGAAGTCAAACTTTTCCCAGTAGGTCCAGCGTTCAAAGGTTGGTTTGGGGCCTTTGAACAGGAACCATTTGACCATACCGGTCACATCCTTGATGTCCCGGAAGTTGGGCATCAGTGAATCCGGGCCGAACATCCGCTGCAGGAAGTTACCCGGCACATCCTTACGCAGGAACAGGAAGTCAATGCTCATCCAGAGTGCGCCCAGGAAGTAGTAGAAGGTAAGTACGGCACATCCGCGATGGATCAGACCGGCATACTCAACGCCGCCAAAGAACGACATCATGGTTTGTGCCCAGGCCTGATCGCTGAACTTCAGTGGCAGACCGGTCAGTGAAAGTCCCAGGAAGCTGACAATCACGGTAAAGTGCAGGAAGATATGACGCTTCTTGAAGCGGTAGTACAGCTTATGCGGTTCATCAATGTGATGCACATGGCCTTCGATCAACGCCTTCTGCTTCTCGCGGTTTTCAACAAAGCCACGGAACATCCAGAGCAGGGTATGTACCCAGAATACGGCAAACGTACCGATCAGCAGGCCAACCATGGCCTTGAAGGTCCAGTACATCAGAGGATAATTCTCGCGATCATGGTGGCTGCCGTGTGAGTAGAACTGAGCAAACAGTGCCGTTGCCTTGGGGTGACACTGGGCGCAGGTCTTGGCTGCATTGTCGGGGTGGATGGATGACTCAGGATGGTCTTTTTTATGTACCTTGTGGGCAGTGTGGCAATCTGAGCAGCCGGCGGCCTTCTCCAACATTCCCAGACGATAACCTTTGCCGTGGTAACTCTCCAGATAGGTTTCTACCGCATGATGATTCACGTTGTTGCGATGCATCATCTTTTCATCGCTGTGGCACTTGATGCAGGCATCAACGTGGAACATCCGGCCTTCAATCGTGCTGGCCGGTTGGATCTTCTTGATGTTGTGCAGTCCATGACAATCTGCACAGCTTGGCGCATCAGGATTACCTTTCATCAAGGCAACACCATGTACCGAGTTCAGATGTTCTTTCTGATTGTCATGGCATTTGATGCAGGCTTGGGTAGCAGCCTTTTTGTCACCTTTTTTAGAGCTGAGAACATGAATGTCAGAGTGACACGATACACAGGTAAGGCCATTTTTGGCATGTACGCTGTTGGTAAACTCCTTGGCCTCATTGCCGTGGCAGCGGGAGCAGTTTACCTTTTCAAGCTTGGTGTTGCCGGTCATATGCTTCTTCAGATCGGCGCTTTGCAGGTGACAACTGGTACAGCCGTTTTTGCCGTGGGGAGATCCGGCAAAATGTTCCAGAGAGATCTTGTTGCCATGGCAACCAAGACAGTTCTCAGGATCATAGGCCATTTTGTCCACAGCTGCATGGAGCATGTCCGGCAACATGAACAACACTGTGAAGAGGAGTACGACTAGTGATACGTGTGTTCGGCGCATATGTTTTCTCCTGAAATAAAAATGTGTTACTCGACGGCAAGATGGTGCAGGCAGATCTCGGGGCCGCACTGTGTCTGACGATCGTTGTAACGGAACTCCATTTCTCGCAAATACTGCATGAAATTATGCCTGAATCCGCCCTGGTAGTGGACCAGGCCCTGTTTTATGAAACGCCAGAACGGCGCGGTTAAGGTGATACAGCCGCTGTCACGGGATTGACAATGTATTCGGTCAAGATTGAACCGGCGTCTGCTTTCTTCATCCTGGCTATACAGCCAACCGATAACGATATCTTCTGTAAAGCGGGGTTCCACTGCAACTGGTGCGGCCTGCAGGAAATGCAGACCTGTTTCAGCTCTGATGACGGCAGCAAGAGGTTGAGCTGCCTGGCCGCATGGGGCACGTTGGGGGAACCGGTCAAACCAGGAGACCGGAACCTGTTCTGATCCAAGCTTCCGCAGCACAGACTGTTGCGACTGCTTTGCCAGATTCTCTCGTAACAACCCGAAATACTTCTGCACGGTCTTGATGTTCAGGTGCAACTCAAGAGCAGTGTCGGTTGTACCCCGCATCTGCCAAAAGGATTTTGACAATCCTTCCCGTGCATCAAGCGTTAACTTGGTATGTCGGTTGTCAACAGCACTGAATACCCTCCTGCATAGTGAACATTTGTATCTGCCATCGGAAAGATGATACAGCCGGGTGGTCGAACAGGTTGGACAAGCCACCGTACTATGCCTGACTGCTGGTTGCAAGGTTTGGTTCATCTGCATGGGGTAGTAGATATCAGAGCGCACAAAAAGGGCAGAGAGGATGCCACTGCCCTTTTTGTTTCTGAGTTCTGTTAGCCGATAATCTTCTGGGCGATGTGACTCAAACCAGGCCACGCTACTGCGGTTGCAGCACCTGATGCAAAGATACCAAACACTGCTAATACCCTGCCAATGTACTTCCTATCATCAAGATCTGAGAAATTCTGTTTTGCCTTCATTGCCAGCCTCCTGTGTGGTGTAGTGAGTTGATTTTTTAAATGTTATGCGAAGAGATCGATGATGGCGCTGACTGCACCGGCAGCAGACCATGTGATAAAACCTGCCAGAAAAATACCGATTCCGGCAAAAAGGGCTAAGCTCCCCTTTGCAGTGGTCTCAGCTACCAGGGTTGAAAAATTGCTTTTTGCTTTCATGGCCGTCTCCTTTCACACTATGTATGCAATTTATTGAGGTGATGAGCTGTTTTAGTTATCAGAATTAAATCAAACAGAGACTTTTCAGTATTTTACGTGCTTTATCACTGCCTGTCCCAAAAACCCGAATACCGGCCTTCAGCATGGTTTCAATCAGTGAGTGATCAGGAGCAGAACTGCACACAACCTGTTTGATGCCGTTCTGGTGCAACCAGGCAGGCAGGAGCGGTGTTTTGTTAGCATCCCAGATGCCCATACTAACCTGATGGTGCTTGCCTGAACAGTTGTCATCCTGCTCAAGAATAAAGAAGACGCGCTCAAAACCACTGCTGGGGTGGCTGAGTGTGCCGTAGTAGGGTATCGCAATTTTTCCGGTAGTCATGGCAGCCTCTCTTCTTGTTACCGTCATAATCTGTGTGTTGCGTTGTACTTATTACAACAACCGTGCCCATATCGAATTTAAATTTGTTTAATGCGTGTAACAGTTAGTAACTAAAAGTGTATTTTTATTTTATACGCTTTAAAAACTGTATACAGCCATAACAGTGCTAATGTTGCAAATGCAACGTTAGCACGTCTTTTTTAGACTTAAGTATCTGTTATTAAATATTTTATACTTGTTGCGACAGCCTTTTACGCGCGTTGCATCACTAGTGCAACAGGATGCATGCGACAAAACAGGGGAAGAGATATGGTTCAGGCCAGGGGGCTTTGAACTTTAACGTTTAAAAACAGGTAGTTGTGCAGATTTAACGGTGGGGATGCTATTGCAACAAAAAAACGGGGCTGCAAAAGCAGTCCCGTTTTTTTGTTGCAATGTTGTTGCAGGTTAAAAGAGATTACTCAGTAATCTTGTACTTGTCCCCAGTAAAGGCAACGTTCGCATTCAGGGCCTTGATGTTTGTCAGGCCTTTTGCTTTTAGCGTTTCAAAGGCAATGCCAGCTCTGATGCCAGTTGCGCAGTGAATATACACAGTTTTGTCTTTGGGAACTTCTTTGTAGCGTGTTGCAATCTGTTCAGACGGAATATGCAGGGAACCTTTGAAAAAGCCGGTTTTTCTTTCTGCATCATTACGTACATCAAGAATCACAATGGCCGGATTATCCAATGCCTTGATAAAGTCTGCAACTGGGATGTCATTAGGTCCAAGCTTACGCTCAAAGGTCAGGTTGGCTGGTGCCGGCTTGGCACCAGCTTCTACCGGATACCCCAGTTTTTGCCATCT
>CAZYMK010000126.1:0-5771 GCA_964648885.1 uncultured Geobacter sp.
CCAAACAGGGTGTCGGGACGGGTGGTGAAGACACGGATGGCACCTTCGCGACCATCCAGCTGAAAGTCAATCTCACAACCGGTGCTCTTGCCGATCCAGTTGCGCTGCATGGTCAAGACCCGCTCCGGCCAGCCCGGCAGCTTGTTGGTAAAGTCAAGCAGCTCCTCGGCATAGTCGGTGATCTTGAAGAACCATTGCTCCAGTTCCTTCTGCACCACCTCGCTATCACAACGCCAGCAGCCGCCGTCCTCTACCTGCTCGTTGGCCAGTACGGTCTCGCAGGAGGGACACCAGTTGACAAAGGACTGTTTCTTGTAAGCCAGCCCTTTCTTGTACATCTCCACAAACAGCTTCTGCTCCCAGCGGTAGTAGGAGACATCACAGGTGGCCAGCTCACGGTCCCAATCGTAGGAAAAACCCATCTGCTTGAGCTGATCCCGCATGTAGGCCATGTTTTCATAGGTCCAGGCAGCCGGGTGGCAGTTGTTCTTGATGGCAGCGTTCTCAGCCGGCATGCCAAAGGCATCCCAGCCCATGGGGTGCAGTACGTTAAAGCCGCGCATCCGCTTGAACCGCCCCACCACATCACCGATGGAGTAGTTGCGCACATGGCCCATGTGGATCCGGCCAGAAGGGTACGGGAACATCTCCAGCAGGTAATATTTCTGTCTGGCCGGGTCTTCCGTCACCTTGAAGGTCTTGTCGGTTTCCCACTGGTGCTGCCACTTGCTTTCAATCTCTGATGGTGTGTATTTCATCTCTGCTGACATCCGATTACTCCTCTTGTAGCAAATATCTGTCATTTATCTTCACATCCAGCGCACTCCAGAATGGCCTGGCCAATTCCAGGCAGCGGCACCACGCGATCCACGCAGCCGGTGGCTACTGCTTCGCGGGGCATGCCGTACACCACGGCTGTATCCTCAGATTCTGCCAGGGCACGACCACCCTTATTCTTGACCTCAACCACCCCTTTACTGCCATCATTTCCCATGCCGGTCAAGACCACGGCCAGCATCCGGCTGCCGAACAGGGGGGCGCAAGAGCTGAACAGGACATCTGCAGACGGCACATACCGGTCCTCTGCAGAAGGGGCAACTACCCGGGCCCTGATCAAACCGCCCTGATCTTCAAGCACCAGGTTTTTGCCGCCGGGTGCCAGCAAGGCCACACCCGGCTCAACCAGATCATTGTCACAGGCCTCACGCACGGCAAAGGGAGAGAGCCGGTTCAGGCGCTCGGCAAAGGCCTTGGTAAAACCAGGCGGCATATGTTGCGCCAGGACCATGGCAAAGGGATACTCCCGTTCAAACGAACTGAAGATGCTTTGCAAGGCAGGCGGCCCACCGGTTGAAGAGGCCACGGCAACCAGTTCAAGCGGCTGTTTCTTTACCTGCCGCACTCCTCTGCCCTTTTCAGGGGTAACAGCCAAGCTACCGGAGACGGTGGTGCGACTGGAGAGTCCGGCCATTACCTGTTTAACCTTCCAGCGCAGGTCCTGCTCAATACTGGTCAGCTCCTGGGCATGACCGCGTTCCGGTTTGGCCACAAAATCGAGGGCTCCCATCTCAAGGGCTCGAAAGACCTTGTCCGCATCAGACAGGGCGCTGATCACGATTACCGGCAGACTGAAGCGGGAGATCAGGATCCGCATCAGCGTAAAGCCGTCCATGCGGGGCATCTCAAGATCAATGGTCACCAGATCAGGCTTGAGTGATATGACCTGCCGGATCCCCTCTTCACCATCAACCGCATACCCTACCACGGTAACGCCGGACAGTCCTTCAAGCATCTTGCTGATGCTGCGGCGGCTGTAGGCAGAGTCATCAACCACCAACACCCTGGTCTCTTTCATGGCAGTCCCCCCCGGTCACCACTGCCCGATTTCTGGTAGACCATGTCGTTTTTGAAGTGCCGCAAGGAAAACAGGGTGGTGACATTTACCAGCGATTCAGAATGGCCTAGCAGCAGAAAGCCTGAGTCGCGCAGGACCTGATAGAACGATTCAACCACCTTTTTCTTGGCTGCCTGATCAAAATAGATAATAACGTTACGGCAGAAGATCAGATCAAAGGTGCCCAGCATCCGCATCCGTGCGGAATCCAGCAGATTCAGGTGACTGATGGAGACCATCTGCCTGACCCGGTCATTGATCCGGTAACTGCCGTCCGGTTGCTGATCAAAGTATTTTTGACGGAAATAGGTATCGGTCACCCGGAATGCCGAGGCACCGTATATCCCCCGTCTGGCATGCTGCAGCACCCGCTGGCTGATATCGGTACCGATCACCTCAATCGACCAGTCTGTCAGCTGTTCCTGCTCAAGCAGCAACATGGCAATGGTGTACGGCTCTTCACCGGTTGAGCAGCCGGCACTCCAGATCCGCAGCCGCTTCATACTGCCTTTGGCAGCACGCAGAGCGGTCAGTTCCGGCACTATTTCATCTGCAAAGGCCTTCAGCTGGTACTCTTCACGGAAGAAGTAGGTCTCGTTGGTGGTCAGGAGATCCATGATCTCTTCCAGTTCCTGATCACGCTTTCGGTTAAAGCACAGAAACTGGTAGTACTCACGGAAGGTCTTGAACTGATTGACAGCCATACGTCGCGCCAGACGCTTTTCCAGCAGGTAGGAGTTCTGATCATCAAACCAGAGTCCGCAGTGGGCGTAGATCAGGTCCCGCAGCAGGCGGAACTCTTCTTCCGTCATGGTCAGTAAGGATTCAGGGGGACACATCCCTACTCCCGCCGCAGCATCGTCCTGATGCCCTCTTTGACCAGATCGTTGTCTTCACGTTCCATGGCCTGCTGCAGCAGTATACGCCGATCTTCTTCAGCAAGCACAACACTGGCACGCACCGCCGCCACCCGCACATCCCAATCAGGATTGCAGATAACATGCTGCATCCAGGGCACCAGCAATCTGCCGTTCTGGCGACTTAAAAGGTCAATGGCGCCTTTCAGTACCTCACCCTGCCGCTTTCCAAGCCCCTGAGAAACGGCCTGCAGCAGCTCCGGCAGGTCAAACTGTTCTGCCATCTCAAGACAGGCAAGCTGCACCACCTCGTCACCCTGTTCCCAGCAGGCAAGCAGTTGGGGGATCACCTCGCGACCAGCCAATGTCACCAGACTGCGCAGCACCGCTGCCTGTACCCAGGGGTCCTGGTCTGCCAACGCCAGCTTCAACGGCTGAACAGCACTGCTATCACCGCATTCTCCCAATGATTCAGCTGCAGCAATCCTTACATCAGGCTCTTCATCCACCAGGGCTGTTATCAGATGACTGCAGCCTTCGGCCAGACCCAACCGGCCGGCTGCCCGGGCCGCTGCCTCACGTACCTCCGGATATTCATCATTCAGCAGCACTGAAAGACCTGCTGCATCCTTGAGATTGGCAAACAGATACGCTGCACCGCACCGTTGCACCGGCGAGGAATCCTGCATCAGTTGCGCAGCAGCCTCCTTCAGCAATGCAGGAGAGACCAGCTCACTGGAACGCAATGAGTTGAGGGCCGTATCACGCACGGCTCGGTCAGGATCGTGCAACAGCGCCACCAACGCAGCATGCAGCTCCGGATCAGACATCCTGAGCACCGCAGCTGCCGCAGCAGCGCGGACACGAGCATCTTCATCATGCAACGCCTTGCTCAGGGTTGCCGTACCGCCAACATCCCCCTGCCAGCCCAGAAAAGAGCAGAGCACCGCCCGTTCAGCCGGATCATGACTGCTCGCAAAACGGGATACAGCAGCAGCAACCGCCTGGTACCCCAAGGCCTTTAGTGCTGCCTTGGCCTGCGCAACCAACCGCTCATCAAGCAGGGCACACAGTAACAGATCGGCACAACGCGGATCAGCCAGCCTCCCCAGGATGGTGATGATCGCCTCGTTCAGCAGCAGATTACCGGGGCTGAACGAGTTGCTTAACTGCTCGATCACCCCCTGATCCAGCAATGCCTGCAATTGGCCGTCAACAGCAGCCTTTTCTGATGGTTCCAGCTGTTTCAGCACCTGCGCCAGGGCAATGAGGGCAGTCTGGACAATACCGGTCTGCGACGAAAGCACCCCCTGCAGCAGCAGTTCGACTGCCGTACGATCGTTACCAATCCTGGCCAGGCAGGCATAGACCGGTCGTTTCAGTAGATCATGGTGTACCAGCTCAACGATAATGGGGGGCAGCGTACCGCACTCCCCGATCTTGGCCAGTGCGGCCAAGACGTTGTAGCGGAAGAAAAGATCACTGTTTTGCTCCAGATGCTGCAACAATACCGGGGCAGACGAGACATATCCCACTGTTCCCAGGGCTTCGGCAGCTGAGGCGGCAACATTGATATCCTGATCTGAAAGCGCCTCGATCAGACCCGGCAGCACTGCCTTGCCGCCGATCTGTCCCAGAATATCAATCACCTGCTTGCGCAGATCATGATCATCATCGTGCAGGCGCGCCAGCAAAAGCGGCACTGTGGCACTGCCGACCCGGATCATCAGCTCGGCAATGGCACTGCGCAGGCCGGCATTTTCCTCATCACGCAACAGCTCCAGCAACTGTCCCAGCTGCTCAAGCGTCGGGCGAGCAGCAACCACCAGCTCAACCGCCTGCTTGCGTACCCGCCAGCTGGGGTCACCCAAGGCTGCGTACAGCACGGCACTGCTTTCTGACAAAGGCTTGCCCAGCTGTGCCTGAACCGCCTGATAGCGGTCGTCTTCAGGTATCGACCCGGTTGCCGGACAGGTCTGATTTACCATACTGCCCCTTCCCTTCTTTGCAGGGTTTGCTGTTCGCCACCCCTGAACAACTCGTCAATATGCAGCACCAGATACATCTGATCATTCCACAGACAGACCGCAATCAGCAGCTCGGCGCCAACATCGCTCACCATATCGGGAGGCGGCCTCAGATCGTTGACCGTAATACTGAACACTTCATCAAGGTCATCAACAGCCAGAGCCACCAGCCGACCGCCAACCGAGACAATAATCAGCTTGCCCGGCCCGGCCGAGCGGGGAGGCATGCCAAAACGTGCCCGCAGATTCAACACCGGAATCACCTGGCCGCGCAGGTTGATCATGCCGTCAAGCGCATCATGCTGAACCGGAAAACCGGACAGCTTCTGTGGAGTAAGGATCTCCTTGATCCGCATGATGTCAATGGCGAAAAGGTTGTCCCCTAGACGAAATCCGGCCAGCTGCAGTTCCTGAACCCCGGTTTCCATCTCAGTCTCCTTCGCCAAGACAGGTATCCACCACCTTGGGGATATCCATGATGATGATCATCCGCTTGTCAGCCCTGCCGATACCGGCAACAAAATCACGGGCTGCCCCCTCCAGTACGGCCGGCGCAGCCTCGCGCTGACCTGCCACGATCCTGACCACATCAGTCACCCGGTCAACCCGCAGGCCGTAGAGGGCTTCATCACAACGCACAATGATAATCCGCTCAAAGGCGCGCTCATGGTCACAGGGCATGTTCAGGCGTCTGCGCAGCGCATAGACCGGCACAATCACCCCTCGCAACGACAAGACACCGTCCAGATAGGACGGCATCCTGGGTACTTCCGTCAGCTCACGGGGCTTGATGATCTCCTTGATCTCCATGATGCTGATACCGTATTCCTCGCTTCCCAGCCTGAAGCAGAGAAACTCTTCATAGTTCGTCTCGGCAACAGCCTGACCAACCGACAGCAACTCCGGTGTACTATCATCATGCCCAGCAGCACGGTCCTGCTCCCTGCCCTGCAGAATCAGCGCCAGCGGGTCGAATGTGCGGGCAGCAGGAAT
>CAZYMK010000126.1:5871-8744 GCA_964648885.1 uncultured Geobacter sp.
GTTCTTCACGCCTGGATTTGTTGCGGATTCTGGCCAGCTCCATCAGAGGGTCACCTCATCCCTGACTTCCTGAATGATGGCAGCGTCGATCACTGCAGCATCATTACCGTAGGCCACCAGCAGGGCATTGGTGGCTATGGCATTGATACGGCGGGGAACACCGCCGGAAAGTTCCTGTATCGCCTGTACCGCATCGGGGGTAAACAGACCGGGACACCCGCCTGCAGCCGTTAACCGAAAATCCAGATATTCCATGGTTTCTTCCAGTGACAGCGGCTGGAGATGGAAGTGCAGTGCTATCCGCTGCCGCAGCGGTTCCATCGGCTGATAGCGCAACAGATCCCGCAACTCCGGCTGCCCCATAATCAGGATGCTCAGCAGATTATGGTGATCCAGCTGGTAGTTGGTCAACAGCCTGATCTCATCGAACACTTCAAGTTCGGTAATGGCCTGGGCTTCGTCCACCACCAGTACCGGACGGATATTGTCGGCATGCATCTGATACAGAACCGCAGTAATCTGACGCAGCAGATCATCTTTGGTGCGGGCCGGTTCTGCAACATCAAGCCCGTGGGCCACGGTCCGCAGAAATTCAAGTGCCCCCATACGGGGATTAAAGATAAGCACAAAATGACCGGCAGCACCGCAACGATCCATCAGCGCACGGGAAAGCGTGGTCTTGCCGCAGCCCACATCGCCGGTCAACAGGGCAATCTCACGCTCCTCAACCGCATATTCCAGCCGGGCCAACGCCTCATCATGTCCCCTGGAAAGAAAAAGAAAGCGTGGATCCGGTGTCTTGCCAAAAGGACGCTCTTTTAAGGCAAAGTAGCTCAGATACACAGCTAGGCCCCGCTGCCGCGCATGGTTTCGGCAATAATACCCCCGGCATCCAGCACTAAAATGGTACGCTGGTCTCCCAGGTCTGCCGCGCCGGATATACCTCGCACTGATTTGAAGGCGGACCCCAGCGGTTTGATCACAATATCCTGCTGCCCCAGCAGGTCATCAACCACAATACCCAGACGCTTTTCTGCAACCCCCAGCACCACCACATACTGATCACCGGGACAGACATCCACCCGATCGATCCTGAAAAGCTGCTCAAGGCGGAGCAGCGGCAGGGTGTGTCCCCGCAGGTTGACCACCTCTTTACCCTCAACAGTCTTGATCTCCGACGGTGAGAGGATCAGCGATTCCACCACCGAGGTGATCGGCACAGCATAGATCCGCCCGGCGCAGAAGATGATCAGGGCCTTGATGATCGCCAGGGTGATCGGCAGGACAATGGTGAATCGTGAACCCTTGCCGGGCCAGGTCTCAATATCCACCATACCGGACACCGCTGCTATGTTGTTACGCACCACATCCATGCCGACACCCCGGCCCGAAATGTCGGTAATGGTGTCGGCAGTGGAAAAACCGGGCAGAAAAATCAAATCCAACGCTTCGCGATCTGTCATGTTGCTGATATCAGATACCAGTCCCTTGACAAGGGCCTTCTGCTTGATCTTCTCAACATTAATGCCAGCACCGTCATCTTCAACTTCGATGACCACGTGGTTCCCTTTTTGAAATGAGGAAAGACGTACGGTTCCCCGCTCATCCTTGCCCGCTGCCAGACGCTTTTCTGCCGGTTCAATCCCGTGGTCAATGGCATTACGGATGATATGCATCAGCGGATCGGCAATATCTTCAACAATCAGCTTGTCCAGCTCTGTTTCAGCACCAAACAGCTTGAGATCGATTTTTTTACCCTGTTCACGGGAAACCTTACGCACAATGCGGGACATCTTTTCGTACAGCTGTCCCACCGGAATCATCCGGATGTCCATGACACCATTCTGTAGATCAGTCAGCCGACGCTCAAGCCCCTTGGCTGCCTTGCCCAGGTCGATTGCCATGCGTGAGAATTTCTCGGCCCGCATCCGGTTGGCTATGGTGGCAATGGATGAATGGGCCAGGACCAGCTCACCAACGATATTCATCAATTCGTCCAGCTTGGCGATATCTACCCGCACGGTGCGGCTCATGCTTTTGGCAGACTGGAGATCTTCAGCCGCAGCTGCAGACGGCTCATGGACTGCCTGAACCGGTGCTGCCCCGGTTGAAACCGATGGAACCGGCACCGAAACCACCGGTACTGCAGCAGGAAGCTGCGACTGCACGGAGGCGGCCTGCAGACCAACGCCGGCTGCCAGAATTGACACCTCCTGCCCTTCCAGCAGGGCGGTCAGCTCCTGCTCGTTTTTGCTGCTCCCCACCAGCAGATCAAAATCGATGTGGGTCTCCATATTTTCGCCGATACTGGGCAGGGTGCTGATCACCTCACCGGTTTCCTTGAGCAGATCCGTCAGACCGGTCAGACCCTGATCAAAGGTGGTCAGCTCGAACGAGGCATGAATCACATAGATAAAGCGGCCCTTGGCACAATTTTCCTTCAGACGATGTTCTTCATACTCGGTCAGGGCCCCCATCAACGTCTCAGAAAGCCCCAGCTGTTCCAGCAGCGGAAGATCCCGGGTCGGTTCAACCGGATTCAGGCAGGCAGCGATGGCTGCAGCATGGGCATCAGCAGCAGCGCGATGATTTTCAAGTGTATTGGTACTGCAGGCCCGCAGCAGGGTGGTGAGGAGCTTGACCGAGGAAAACAGCAGTTCCATAACAGTGGGGTTCAGGCTAACCTTGCCCATTCGCAGCCAATCCAGCAGGTTCTCGGCATGGTGCGCCACTTCAGCCACCATGCTGAAGCCGAACATACCGGCCAGACCTTTCAGAGAATGGGCGCCCCTGAAAATGGCGTTCAGCAGATCAGGATCACAGTTACCCTCTTCTGCCATATCGGCCAGATCAGCCAGCTGGTTGCCAAGCTC
>CAZYMK010000127.1:0-8729 GCA_964648885.1 uncultured Geobacter sp.
GCCTTTGTAGAACAGGGTGCTGAGATCCAAAAAAAAGGACGTACTAATGTCCAGCGGCTGCAGCTGGTTGAGGAGCTGTTCAGCAACGGCGGTTTTCAGTACAGCAGGCAGGGGCTGCCCACCGGGCCTGATGCCCTGTACCGCTTCTTTTTTGAGACCCGTCAAGGACACTGCGAGTTCTATGCCTCGGCAGCAGCGCTGCTGTTGCGGCTGGCAGGGGTGCCCAGCAGACTGGTGGGCGGTTATCTGGGGGGCGAGTACAACGAGATCGGCGGTTACTATCTGGTGACTGAGGACCGGGCCCATGTGTGGGTAGAGGTGTATCTGGAGGGGAAGGGGTGGCAGCGGTTTGACCCCAGCCGCTTTGCAGTGAATGCCGATGCTGTCTGGCAGGAACCGGCACAGCCGAACCTGGGGATGCGCTTGCGTTACCTGCTGGATGCCCTGGATTACCGCTGGAACCGGGCTGTGGTCACCTACGATTTTGAGCGTCAGGCCGAACAGGTTCGACAGGCAGCCCGGTCCCTGAAAAAAATCGAACAGGGACTCTCCTGGAAACAGCTGGTCTGGGCAGGTGGAGCGGTCAGTGTAATTGCTGCGGTCTGGCTGCTGGCAGGCCGTATCAGGTTGCTGCACCGACCTGAACAGCGATTGATCCGACAGCTGTATCGGCTGATGGAAAAACGTTATGGCTTGTCAGTGCCGGTGCAGGAACTGGGTCTGTTTGAACTTGCCGCACAAGTCGGAGATCCGCTGGTGCAGCGGTTTGCCGACCTGTACGGTGCTGCTGTCTACCATGACCGGCGCTTGAGCCCTGAAGAGCTGCGGCAGCTGCGCCGGTTACTGCAGCAGCTGGCACGCACTCAAAAACGTCCGTAACGTCTGTTCAGGGTCTGGTAGTGAGCAGCAAGCTCCGGGGTGAGCTGTCCTGTCCGATAACGCCAGCCCCAGTTGCCAAAAGCGGTGCCGGGACGGTTCATACGTGCTTCAGTCGGCAGTTCCAACAGATCCTGCAGCGGGAGCACAGCAGTCCGGGCCACTGACATCAGGGCGGTCCTGATCATTGCCTGTATCGGTTGCGTGCTCTCAAGGCCCAGGTAGTTGTAAAACTTCTCTCTGGTTGCGGGTGTCAGTGCCTCAAGCCAGCCCTGGGTGGTGTCGTTATCATGGGTGCCGGTATAGATCACGCTGTTGGGCAGATGGTTGTGGGGCAGGTAGGGATTATCCGGGCCGGAATCAAAGGCAAACTGCAGGATCTTCATGCCGGGAAAACCGAAATCGTCCCGCAACTGTTCCACCTCAGGCGTAATCACCCCCAGGTCTTCGGCAATAAACGGCAGTCTGCCCAGACTGGCTTTGATAGCCTCAAAAAAACGTGGGCCCGGTCCTGGTACCCAGCTGCCGTTGACTGCGGTTTTGGCCTTGGCCGGTACCTGCCAGGCTGCTTCGAACCCGCGAAAATGATCAATTCTGATGGTGTCTACCTGTTCAAGCAAGGCATTGAAACGGGCAATCCACCAGCCATACCCCTGCTGTTCCAGAGCCTGCCAGTTGTAAAGCGGGTTGCCCCAGAGTTGCCCGGTGGCGCTGAAGTAATCGGGCGGCACACCGGCAACCACTGTCGGCTTGCCGGTTTCATCCAGCAGAAAGAGCTGCTGGTTGCACCAGACATCACAGGAGTCATGGGCCACAAAGATCGGCAAATCACCGATGATGGCAATTCCCCGCGCAGCCGCAGCCTGTCTGATGGCGTTCCATTGCCTGAAAAATTGCCATTGCCGGTATTTTTGCGCCCCGATCTCCGTACCGAATTGCTGGGCTGCCTTTGCCAGCGCCGCTGGTACTCGTTGGGCCAGTTCACGGGGCCAACGGTGCCAGGGACGGTTGCCGTAATGCTGTTTGAGTGTTTGAAACAGGGCGTAGTCATGCAGCCAGAAGGTGCGGTTGCAGAACTGCCAGAACTCTTCCAGGCGGGTTGTGTGTCCCTGGCGGAAGAAGGTCTCGGCAGCCTGGTTCAAGAGATTTTCTTTCCAGGGTGAAACGGTTTCGAAGCTCACCTGATCTTCTGAAAACTCCATCTGCAGGTCAGATGCCTGCAGGTCTCCCTCGCTGACCAGTGCGTTCAGGTCAATCAGCAGGGGATTGCCGGCAAAGGCGGAGTAGGCAGAGTAGGGGGAGTTGCCTGCTGCAGGCGGGGTAAGCGGCAGGATCTGCCAGAGAGAAAAGCCGGCAGACACCATGAAATCGAGCAAGTGAAAGGCTTCAGCACCAAGCGTGCCGATGCCTCCCGGTCCCGGGAGAGAGGTCGGGTGAAGCAGCAGTCCGGCCCGTCGTGTCAGATGAGTCATAACCACCTCGTAGCGTATGGTTTTTATTTGAACTAGCTGATTTGTGCGGTATAGTCAAACCATTCCAACCAGCAGGGAGTTTTGTGCTCGATTCCGTTTTTGCAGACCTGGCTTCATCAGCCCTCAAGATCCAATCCATTGTTGCGGTTGCCGCCGATCTGACGATTGCCCGGCGGATCTGGAACGCCTATCCTCCCGGTCACCCCCAGATAGAGTCAGCCGTACAAAAACTTTCAGCCTCGTTTCGTTCCCTCTGCCAGAGTAGCACACGGTTGCAGCTGGCAGTAACCCGCGAAGGTCTGCTGCTTGATGATGAGTATCTTGATCGCGACAACCGGGCAGTTAAAAATGTTGCTGCACTGCTCTTTGAGCGGGGTATCGGCGTGTTGGCAGTACTGCGTGCGCCGGAGCCGGATGAACTGCATGCCGTGTTGTCGCTGCTGGTGATGAAACGGGAAGAGATCTACAGCCTGGGCGGCATTGAGCAGCTCTGGCATGAAGCCGGTATCAGCTCACTGCAGATCAAGGCTATTCGGTACGACCGGTTCAGTGGCACCGAACAGGAAGGTCTGGATTCGGAACTTGCTGAAGACCCCGGTAGTCTTTGGGAACGGTTTGCCAAATTGTTGGCCAAGAGTGAGCTGGGATTGGGAGATGCTGAACAGGGAGAGTTTGCGCCGGAACTGCTGGCTGCCAGGCTGAATGCTCATTTTTCTCATCGCTCGGGTGCGGGAAGCGGCCTTTCGGCTGCAACCCTGCGGACGTTTTCATCCCTGATGCAGCGTTCGTTGACTGCCGGCATCGGTGACGCATCAGCCGATGCAGAAGACGAGAATGTTGATCAGGAACCATCCGGCCACGCAACTGAACTGCGTGCCTTTATTGCTGCCCTGGACCCTGAATTGCGGCGTCAGATACTGAACGGCTTTTGTGAAACCGCGCAGCTTGATGCCCCTGCTTCTCAGGAGTTGTTCCGTTTTTTAGGATCAAAGCTGCTGCAGGAAACCTATGCCACCGCAGAGCAGTATGCGGCTGCACCGCCGTTGCTGCAGGAGCTGTTAAGGGTTTTGCTGCCCCATGTTACCCAGTCCTTGCAAGCCTCTGACGATGATGACGAGATCCGGACCAAGATGCAGACCCTGCTGCAGGAGCATGCCTGTGAGGCCTACATGCCTGATGGCTACATCCAGGGATTGGTTGATGCAATGCAGAACGGTGCAGTCAAACAACTGATGCCTGAGGAGTTACAGCCGCTCCTGCAGACCTTGACTCCTCACTTTGTTGACAGCCGCAGCAGTGAGTTGATCCTGCAGCTGGTTTTTTCCGATCCGACCGGTGCAACCGCTCAGGAGCTGATTGCCAATCTGGCCAATATGTGCGGTCATTTTCTTGAACTTGGGGATTATGGTCATGTGCTGAAGGTGCTCAGCCAGGCAGCTGATCCTCGGCTGCCGCCGCAGTTGCGGCTTGCCATGCGCGATGCCTTCTGCCGCAGAGAGTTTCTTGATGAGATCTTGAGCGGTCTCACGGTCTGGGGCAAACCGAAATATGATGATGTTGCCCTGCTGATTCAGGTGCTTGGCCGGGCTTTTATCGAGCCGCTGCTTGACCGGATGGCTGAGGAAGAAAACATGTCGCTGCGCCGGTTCATGATGGACCGGGTGCAGTCCTTTGGCGAAGCTGCCCGTCCGCACCTGTTGGCCCGCCTGTCCGATCAGCGCTGGTATGTGCTGCGTAACATCCTCCTCATGCTGCGTTCTGTGGCAACATCGGATGATGTCGAACAGCTGCGACCGCTTTTGCGCAACAGTAATCAACGGGTGCGGCAAGAAGCGCTTAAACTGCTGCTTTGCCTGGGAGATCCGGTTGCGCAGCGTCAGCTGTTGCGTGATATTGATTCGACTGACCGTGAAACCCAGCTGAATGCCATCAGTATGGCAGATCGTACCAGCCCCCCCGAAATGGCGCGCAAGCTGCTGATCCTGTTGACAACAGGCGGTTTCAGCGCTGTTGAGTGCGAGCTGAAATCGGCGGCTGTACAGGCCTTGGGGGAGATGGCGCGACCTGAGCTGCTGCCGGAGCTGATCAAGGTATTGGGGACTCGCAGCCTGCTGTCGTATAAGGCCTTGCAGCGGGTCAAGCTGGATATTGTTCGTTCGTTTGAGCGATACCCGGTTGCAGCCGCAGGTCCGCTGTTGGAGCAGCTTGCCAAAGGAGATGACGAGCTTGCCCGTCAGGCTGTCGGATCCTTGAAAAATCTGCGGAGTAAAGGGATATGATCAGCGCTGCTTCCCAGCATGAACTGCATGAATTTATCCGTCATCTGCTCTCGGCAGTGGCTGGTGCGACACTCTATACGGTCAATCACCCCCAGGTGCATCGTCTGGCAGAGGCTGCCCACGGCAGTCTTGCCCGAGCCCTGGCCGAGCGGCCTGATATTGCCCTGCTGTCCGTTGATGGCGAGCTGATTATTGATGCCGAGCCGCAGCCGTTTTCGCTGGTACTTGATCGTTTTGTGCAGGTGCTGCGTGAGCACGGCATTGGTCATCTCCGTTTTCTGGCCGGTGTGCCCCGCAGTGAGGTGGATCAGCTGATTGCCGGTTTGGCACGCCAGACGGCAGCAGGGCAACTGGTGTCCAGTGAGCATATCCGGCTTGGTCAGGTTGAGCTGCCCGGGCAGGGGAGCGAGGCCGGCAGTCTCGGCTCTGCCGGTGCCGGTTCTGCGCTAACGCTCAAGGATCTGCCGCCGGCTGAATTGGCACGGATGGAGGAGATTTATGAGGCGGTCAAGCGCAAGGAGCGTCTTAAACCCAGCGGTATAGCCGCAGTTGTCGCTGATCTGGTGGAGGCGTTCCAGCGTGAGGGTGCCCCGCTGCTGCTTCTGGCTGCACTGCGGGAAAAGGACGAGTATACCTTCACCCATGCCGCCAATGTCTGCATCCTGACCCTGGCCCAGGCCCGATCTCTGGGGATCAGCGGCCAGGCGCTGCACGATATCGGAATTGCGGCCATGCTGCATGATATCGGCAAGATGTTTATTCCTGAAGAGATTCTCTGCAAGCCGGATCGCCTGACCGATGACGAATTTGCCCGCATGAAGCAGCACCCCCTTTTGGGGGCGCGTTACCTGATGGAATCCCCTGGTGTGCCTCGTCTGGCTTCTATTGTGGCGTTTGAACACCATCTGCGTTTTGATCGCAGCGGCTATCCAACGGTTTCTGCAGATTGGCAACAGCATGTGGCCAGCCAGATGACCGCCATAGCCGACTGTTTTGATGCCATGCGTACCCGGCGGCCGTACCAACCCCCCAGAGAGCTGAAGGATATTGCTGTCGCACTGGTCAAGGGATCGGGCACAGAGTTCAATCCGGTGCTGGTCAGAAACATGCTGCTGCTTTTGTCCAGCCTAAACAGGATTTAGGATTGACACGTGACTGCCGGATGCGCTACTGATTCTCTTCTAACGTTGTTATAAAGCTGGTTTATGAAAGGAGCTGCAAGCTGATGAGCATGGTCAAACTGTATGATACAACCCTGCGTGACGGTACGCAGGCTGAGGATATTTCGTTCCTGGTTGAGGACAAGATTCGCATAGCGCACAAACTGGATGATTTGGGTGTCCACTACATAGAAGGTGGCTGGCCCGGCAGCAACCCCAAGGATGTGGCCTTTTTCAAGGACATCAAAAAGGAAAAACTCCAGCAGGCCAGGATTGCCGCCTTTGGTTCAACCCGGCGGGCCAAGACCACGCCGGACAAGGACCACAACATCAAGACCTTGATTGCGGCCGAACCGGATGTGATCACCATCTTCGGCAAGACCTGGGATTTCCACGTCCGTGAGGCGTTGCGGATCTCACTGGAGGAAAACCTGGAACTGATCAATGATTCCCTGGTGTTCCTCAAGCAGAATGTGGGAGAGGTGTTCTACGATGCCGAGCATTTCTTTGACGGCTACAAGGCCAACCCCGACTATGCCATGCAGACCCTCAAGGCTGCTGAGGCAGCTCAAGTGGATTGCATTATTCTCTGCGATACCAACGGCGGCAGCATGCCGTATGAAGTTGCCGAAATCATTGCCAAGGTTAAAAAACAGATCACAATCCCACTGGGGATCCACACCCACAATGACGGCGAATGTGCCGTGGCCAACTCTATTGTAGCGGTAGAGCAGGGGATTGTGCAGGTGCAGGGTACCATTAACGGGTTTGGTGAGCGTTGCGGCAATGCCAATCTCTG
The DNA here is from genome assembly GCA_964648885.1 of uncultured Geobacter sp. Taxonomy (GTDB): domain Bacteria; phylum Desulfobacterota; class Desulfuromonadia; order Geobacterales; family Pseudopelobacteraceae; genus Trichlorobacter. The sequence goes on from CAZYMK010000127.1 coordinate 6,587, forward strand.
TTCCATCATTCCGGCCATCAAGCTGAAGATGCAGAAAGAGTGTGTTTCTGATGCCCAGCTGAAGAGTCTGCAGGAAGTCTCCCGCTTTATCTATGAGCTGGCCAATCTTTCTCCCAATAAGCACCAGGCATACGTGGGCAAGGCGGCTTTTGCCCACAAGGGCGGTGTTCATGTCAGCGCCATCCAGCGTCACCCGGAGACCTACGAGCATATCCGGCCTGAACTGGTGGGGAACGCTACCCGGGTGCTGGTATCTGACCTGTCCGGCAAATCAAACATCCTGGCCAAGGCCGAAGAGTTCAAGATCAATCTGGACAGTAAAGACCCGGTGACCCAGGAGATCCTGGAAGAGATCAAGGAGATGGAGAACCGTGGCTTCCAGTTTGAAGGAGCCGAGGCGTCCTTTGAGCTGATGATGAAAAAGGCCCTGGGCAGTCACAAGAAATTCTTCCAGGTAATGGGTTTCCGCGTGATTGACGAGAAACGCACCGATGACCAGCAGCCCACTGCCGAGGCAACCGTCAAAATCAAGGTGGGGGGCAAGGTTGAACACACCGCTGCTGAAGGACATGGTCCGGTCAATGCTCTGGATAATGCCCTGCGCAAGGCCCTGGAAAAATTCTATCCCAAACTGAAAGAGGTCAAGCTGCACGACTACAAGGTGCGGGTGTTGCCTGCAGGGCAGGGCACAGCCTCATCAATCCGGGTCTTGATCGAGTCCGGTGACAAGAGCAGCCGCTGGGGTACGGTGGGGGTTTCTGACAACATCATAGATGCCTCCTACCAGGCATTGATCGATGCGATTGACTACAAGCTGCACCATGAGGAGTCGGCATAAGCACGATGGTACCCTTGCGTCTTGCCATGCTGGTGGTGGCGTTGATTGCTGGTGTGAGTGTCATGGTAACAGGCCGTCAGCCAGGGAAAACCCCTGAACTGACGGCCTGTTCTGTTTCTGGAGCGCCTCGGATCTGGGTGCAGCTGCAGGGAGATTTTTATCATCCGGGGATGTACCTGTTGACACCCGAAAACGACATTTTATTGACGAATGCCGTCATAAACATGGCGAAACCGGCTTGCCCGGATCGAGCTGCTGCGGCTCTGTCCCGAATGCAAACGCTCAACACCGCCGGCTACCAACTCTACCTGGATTGCAATACTCCTGATTCATATCAGGTTTTGACCGTGTCGTTCATGGCTCCCGGCCAGATGCTGACCCTGGGCATTCCGCTTGACCTGAATCGCCTTCAGGCCCATGAGCTTGAACTGCTGCCAAGAATCGGTCCGCGACTGGCAGAACGGATTATCGCGTATCGTCAAAAAAATGGCGATTTTGTGTCACTTGAAGAATTAAAGCAGGTTGAAGGCATCGGTGAAAAAACATTTATGCTCTTGTCTCACTATCTTAAGATATCAAATTGATTGATTGTTTTTGTATTAAAGCGGATTGCTGTCCTGCTCACAACGTTGAGTTGGCACACATACTGTAAAGAAACCCTTTTAAAAGCAGCTTGAAACGGCATCAGTCGATCAAACTCAGGAGGGTATGTTATGAAATGTCCGCGTTGCCAAGGCCGCATGTATGCTGAAAAATTTTATGATTTTGTTCGCTCCTTTGATGCCTGGAAATGCAGCTGTTGCGGTGAACTGGTGGACTCCACCATCCTGGCAAACCGCGCCCGGAGCAGCAATACCTTCTTGGGATAGTCAGTCAGACAAGAATCGATATGCAGATCAGACAGGGGAGCCGGAAACGGTTCCCCTTTTTGTTTGACAGCGCAGGCGGTAATCCGTACATTTTCGACATTTGCCAAAGGAGTTTTCTTGATGCCACGTATTGGACGTACCCCGCAGCAGTTGCGCTCCATCACCATTACCCGTCATTTTATCAAACATCCCGAAGGAGCCGTGCTGATCGAGTTCGGCGACACACGAGTAATCTGCACGGCCTCTATTGAAGAGACGGTACCGTCCTTCTTGCGGGGCAAGGGCACCGGCTGGGTCACGGCCGAGTACTCGATGCTGCCCCGGGCTACCCACACCCGTTCTCCCCGTGAGGCTGCCAAGGGGAAGCAGTCGGGCCGCACCCTGGAGATCCAGCGTCTGATCGGTCGCTCTCTGCGGGCTGTGACTGATCTGGTCA
>CAZYMK010000128.1:0-8678 GCA_964648885.1 uncultured Geobacter sp.
CTGATTGGGGAGGGTAGGGGAGTAGGGTGGCGGAAAAGGGGATGGGTGGTATAGTTGATGACATTTCGGTAGAGGATGGGCGCGTGTAATGCAATTTTGGGCAAAAACAACAACTGATGGTAGCCTTGGTATATCTGTCTATGACCACATGGTAAATGTAGGTTGTGTGGCACGTTGCATCGCCGAAACTTCATCGGCCCTGCTTAAGCGCTTTGAGGCGCAGGTATCAGATATTGGTGCGCTGGCAGCGTTGCACGATCTCGGCAAGATTTCTCCTGGTTTTCAGCAAAAATGCGCAGCATGGCTGATAGATAATAATCTGGTTGAAGTTGCTACAAGGAATTTTTGGCAAAGGGATTACGAGCCAGATCACGGGAAGACTACACACTCGGCTGTTCAGGATTTTTTACAACAGCAGGCGATACCGAGAAACATCGCCATATACCTTGCTGCTGCTCTTGGCGCGCATCATGGCAGATTGAAGTTCCCGCCAAATCCTCGCGGTATAAAGCCGCCACACGGAATAAAGTCGATCACGGATAACCAGAGCGGCATCAACTGGGAAGCAGAACGCCTCGATTGTGCACAAAAAGTCTGGAACTATTTCACTCCTTCAGGTTCATTGGATGCTTTTGCTGGCGATTCCGCCGCCATCTGGTGGCTTGCTGGTCTGGCAACGGTCGCTGACTGGATCGGTTCGGATGAAAACTATTTCTCCCCCGAACCAAGAGTAGTTGCAGAGGATGTCCATTCAATAGCCCGCCATGCCCTTGATTCCGTCGGATTTACACTTCCGGTTATCACGAAGGGGTTAATATTTCAGCAGATGTTCGGCTTTCCGCCGAACAAGATGCAGGAGAGAGCGGTTGCAACCATAACCGAACCTGGCGTGTATGTGATCGAAGCGCCGATGGGTATGGGAAAAACCGAGGCGGCATTGTGGGCAGCGTACCAACTCATGGCAGATGGCAGGGCAAACGGTATTTATTTTGCCCTGCCGACCCAGGTGACCAGCAATCGGATTCATCTGCGGATGAACGATTTCCTCGAACGCATTGCGCCGGAATCCGGAAAGAGCCGTCTGATTCACAGCAGTTCATGGCTGATGCAGGAGAGGTTGCAGTACCGCCCGGCAGCAAGCGGAGGCCGGGAAAAGTCATCAGAAGATGCCAGAGGCGGCAGGGACTGGTTTGCCTCGGCAAAACGGGCGCTGATCGCGCCGTTCGGGGTCGGCACCGTTGATCAGGCGCTGCTCGGGGTGGTGGCGGCAAAGCATTTTTTTGTCAGGCACTTCGCCCTTGCCGGCAAGGTGGTCATTCTCGATGAAGTTCACTCCTACGATATGTACACCGGCACGCTCATCGACAAACTGATTGAAACCCTGGAACGGCTCGGCTGCACGGTAATCATTCTCTCGGCTACACTCACCGGAAAACGGCGCAGGCAAATCGTTTCTGCATCCGGCAATGAAATGGAAGAATCGGAGCAACCGTATCCGCTCATTACCGGGCGGGCAGAAGGCATGTCGCTTGCTCCAGTCGCCGCCGCAGCGCCAGTGCCCCGGTCAGTTGCCATAGAGTTTACCAAGCCGGAAATTGCCGCCGGGGAAGCCATAGCTCTTGCCCGTGCAGGTGGAACGGTCTTGTGGATCTGTAATACCGTTGGCACGGCCCAGAAACAGTTCCAGTACTTCAAGGAATGTATCGGGGGTGCATTCCCGCTTGGCTTGCTGCACTCGCGATTTACCCATAACCACCGTGAAGAACATGAAACCGCCTGGATGGGGCGGTTCGGCAAGGATGGTGCCACCAGATGCGGTTCGATCCTGGTGGCAACCCAGGTCGTTGAACAGAGTGTCGATCTTGATGCCGATCTGCTGGTAACCGAACTTGCGCCGACCGATATGCTACTGCAGCGAATCGGTCGTCTCTGGCGGCATGACCGGGGAGAGCGGCAGGTCAAGCAGCCGCGCATCTGCATAATCGAAGAGGCGGCTACTCTCGATGAACTACGTCTACTGGCCCCTGCGCAGATCAAGAAAAAACTCGGCAGCAAGGCGTTCGTCTATGATCCGTACATACTGCTCCGTTCTCTGGAAGTTTGGCAGGGGCGGACAGCCGTTACTGTCTCCTCGCAGGTACGGCTGATGATTGAAGAGACCTACAAGGAAAAGGACGACGAGCCGGAAGCGTGGCAGGAACTGTTCATTGAAACTGAAGGTAAGGCAAGGGCTTACTGTCAGCGCGCACTGATGAGCAGCAACATCTGGCAGGCTGCCCTTGATGACCGGGAAGGGGTCCAGACCAGGCTGAATGAAATGGAAACAGTGTCTTTGGTTCTCTGCCGGAGCATTGACCGGGATAGAGCGGAGTTTGTCGACGGAGCGGCAGCGGAACTTGTAAGCGAAGCTTACCGGTTCGAAACCGCCAAGGCGATTCAACGGAATCTGGTCAAGGTTCCGCTCCATCACTTCCAGCAGATTAAGCCATGCAAGGCATTTGAAGAATATCTGTTTGAGAGCCACTGCGTCGGGGTTGTCGGTGATGGTGGTATCGTTTCTGTCAAAGGGTTGAAAGATGGAGTGCGTCTCAACTACACCGCTGAAATGGGACTTCTGGTCGTGAAGAAATCTGGAGAGGAGGAGGTATGAATGTAGCTTTTGATGACTGGATACCGGTAGTAACCACTACCGGCAAACCAAAGCTGGCAAGTTTGTGCAGTGTCCTTGCCGAAGGGGAGAACTACGCCGATCTGGCAGTGCGTCCGCACGAACGGGTTGCCCTGATGCGGCTGTTTCTTTGTGTCGCTCACGCTGCTTTGGACGGGCCGAAGGATTATGACGAGTGGGAGGCAGTACCGCAGCGGCTGCCGGAGGCTGCACGGAACTACCTGGAAACATGGAAGGATCATTTTGAACTGTTCCACTCGATAAGACCGTGGTTGCAGGTGGCGGAACTGACAGGTGTCAAGACTTCTCCAGCAGCTTTACTTGATTTTGAACTGGCAACCGGCAACAACTCGACATTGAACGATCATGAAGGACAGCGAGTCAATCGCCCGGTAACAAGCACCAGGATTGTATTGACACTTCTGACGTTCCAGAATTTTTCTTCTGGCGGCGGTTCGCCGGTTGCTCAATGGAAACAGGTGAATACATCCCAGGTTGGTAACCCTGATGCACCTTGCCTGTCGCAATCAATGGCAAATGCTCTCATCAGGGGTAAACGATTGTCTGAGACCATACATTTCAATTTACCGACAAGGGATGCCATAGCGAAAAAGTACAAGTCATCGCTGTTGCACAAGAAAGACAAGGCAAATAATGTGTGGGAGCAGATCGAATTTAACGACATAGCCCTTGGTAGACCAGTATGGGAGTTATTTCCGTCTGCGCCAGATCCTGCTCTGCCTGAAGTTTTCAACGCCACAAGGACATATCTTGGTCGACTGGTACCGGTCTCCCGCTGGGTTAGGCTGTTGAATGACACCGAAATGTACTGCTGCAATGGCTTCAAATATGACACGTTTAAAGACGGATTTCCTGCCGAACCTACGGCATCCATTTACTTGAAAAGAAAGAGGGATGACAAGGGGGGAGAAACCATTGAGCGAGCGGTTGTATCAGTAAATCCTTCGAAGGCCATATGGCGGGAGCTTTCATCTCTAATGGTTAAACGATCCGCTTTTGGTCTAGGCGGACCTTTGGCTATTGAGAATGCACCGTATGATACCGAGTTCGATTTTCACATCTGTGCAATGACCAGAGATCAGGCCTCAATGGATATAGCGATAGAATCGGTGTTTTACATTTCACCGGCACTTCACGGAAATATGTTGGCGTATCAGTCCGAGGTGCAATACGCAGAAAGCCTTTCACGGAAACTTGGATGGGGCATTGAGATTTACCGCAGAGAGATCGATGGCGGTTGGGATGGTCGCGTGAAAAGTGCCGGGAAAGATGTTGGTAAGCTCAAAACAAAACTCCACTCCATCGCCACATCGCACTACTGGACAGCCGTCGAGAAAAACCTTGGGTTGCTCATGGCGCATATAGAGACCATCGGCACAGACAAAGCGATTTCTTCGCATGAAGAGTGGCGGCGAATGCTTTTTACATCAGCGTGCGATGCCTACCGGGTTGCCTGTGGTCAGGAAACATCCCGGCAGATCAAGGCATTCGCCAAGGGGTGGCAGAAGTTGACCGCTACAAAAGATGAACCGGAAACAGATACCACTGCAGCAGAGGAGGGTAATCAATGAGCAGTTTTCTCGAAAGGCTCCGCAAGAAAAAGGATGACCGGGGAATGATGGCAAACCTCCGCTGCATTCTTGTGAAAAGCAAGAAAGAGCGCGCCTGGCCGGTGCTGGATCGGGTTGGCGTCCGGATCGACGACGAAGATGCCGCTTTCGTTGCGGGGCTTTTCGCAACGTATACGGACGGCGATTCTGAAACCGGTAAAAACTTCGGCGCCACCTGCAAAGCCATTGAGCGGGCGCGCAACGAGACCACGAGCAGTGCTGACAAGGACAAGAAACTTACCCCCACTGAGCGGCGCTTTCAGCATCTGCTGGCGGCAGACCGAGACGAAATTCGGGATCGGGTTATACGGATGGTGCTGCTGGCAAAGTCGCAAGGGGTGGCGGTCAACTACGGCAAGCTGCTGCATGACCTGAAGCGCTGGGAGTACGCTAAAACCGAGTGGGCAGCCGCTTTCTGGACGCCGGGTGTCGAACCTGCTCAAGAGGAGGCGGCATGAACTGGCTTGCCCGTCTTGATGTTGATGCAGAAATAGCCCGCAGGGAGAGTGTTCTGGATAACTACGCCTGGCACCGGAAGCTATGGGACTGTTTCACTGATCTTCCCGATGACCAGCGTGATTTTCTGACCAGGATCGACCCGCTGGAAGGTGAATACCGTTTGTGGGTGCTCTCCCGCACGAAACCGGTTTGCCCCCGCTGGTGTCTAACTGACGGCTTTGCCGTCAAACAGATAGCGGAATCATTCCTGTCGCATCGATACTACGCCTTTGACCTGAAGGCAAACCCGGTCAAGGCTGTGGTGGAGCGTGACGGCAACGACAAACCGTTGCTGCTGCCCAACGGCAAGCGGAAGCGGGGGAAACGGGTGCCGCTGGTGAAGCAGGATGAGTTGCGGGAGTGGCTGATTCGCAAAGGTGCGGTTCGCTGCCGCGATCCCCAAAGCGGCGAAGATATCCCGGGTGGTTTCCGGATTGTAGAAGAGAGACCGCTTGAAATAAGCCCGATGGTGGAAAACTTTTTCCGAAAGAAAGAACACACCGCCTATCACGGCGGGGTTCAGTTTCGCGGCGTTCTGGAAGTAACCGACCAGGAGAGATTCGTTCAGACCTATCAAGCAGGGATCGGCAGCGCCAAAGGGTTTGGATTCGGTCTGCTGCTGCTTGCGCCGGTCAATCTTTAAGAGACAAACCATACACCACAAGGAGAAAAGAAAGATGAGACATCTGGAACTGCATATCATTCAGTCCGTACCTGTTGCCTGCCTGAATCGTGACGACCTCAATTCCCCCAAAACCGCCGTCTTTGGCGGCGTCCAGCGGGCGCGTGTCTCCAGCCAGTCGTGGAAACGGGCGATCAGGGAGATGGCTAAGGAGTTGGCGCCGGAGCAATTCAAGGGGGAGCGTACCCGTCTGATGTTTGAACCGCTGGTCGAGGCTATGATTGCTGCAGGGGTAGCTGCAGCGGATGCAGACGAAGGTGCGAAGAAGGTCATAGAAGAACTGGTTAAGCTGGATGGAAAATCAAAGGACAAAGTAAGGTCAACTACAATGTACTTCATGTCTCCTCTTGAATTGGAAGCCATTGCCAAAGCATACGCCGAAACCAAGGATGCAAAAAAATCACTAAAAGCGATAGACGCCAAGTCACTGAAGGATGCTGCCGATATCTCTGTTTTTGGTCGTATGGTTGCCAGCGATCATTCTCTGACAGTTGAGGCCGCATCCATGTTTTCCCATGCCCTTTCTGTCCATAAGGCGGATAACGAAATTGATTTCTTTTCTGCCGTTGACGACCTGCAACCCAAGGAAGAATCGGGCGCAGGCATGACCGGTACGCTTGAGTTCAATTCCGCCACCTACTACCGCTTTGCCGCCCTTAATCTCGATATGCTGGCCGATGCTGAACATCTGGGAAGCCTTAATAGCGATGAGCGGCAAACCGTGGTGCGCACCTTTATTGAGGCAACCATCAAGGCGGTGCCGTCAGCCCGCAAAAACACCATGAACGGCAATACGCTGCCGTTGTACGTGTTGGGGGTTGTCCGGGAGAAAGGGCATCCGATCCAGTTGGTCAATGCCTTTGAAGCTCCGGTAAAATCTTCACAGGGATACACAGCTAAATCGGTTGATCTGCTGAAAGGGGAATATGCGAAGCTGAAGGAAACCTGGGGAGTTGACGCGGTCTTTGAACAGGCCATTCCGGAAGTCGGTTTCAAAACATTCATTGATGGGATGGTGTCTCATGTCATCTGACCGCTCATTTCTGGCCCTGCGGCTGGAAGGACCGCTTCAGTCGTGGGGATTCGACAGTCAGTATAATCGGCGCAACACCGGCCTGATGCCGACAAAAAGCGCAGTTGCGGGTATCTGCTGTGCTGCCCTTGGCTTACCGCGTGGCAGCGACCAGGAGAAAACCTTTCTGGGTACGTTTCAGTATGTGCGGATGACGGCAATTGACATCCCTAGAGGAAATGTGACGAGGGACAAAGAACTGCCGGTCAGGCGGCTGCAGGATTATCACACAGTGCAGAATACGCGGCGGGCAAGCGGATCGATCAATAACGACTGTGTTCTGACCCATCGCCAGTATCTGACCGACGCTTCATTCGGCGTTCTACTGGAAGGGGATACCGTTTTTCTCAAGCAGATTGCTGATGCTCTCGCAAACCCGGTGTGGGGAGTATGGCTGGGGCGCAAGGCGTGCATTCCTGCTGCGCCTATTTTGGCTGGTTTGAGAACGGTTCGAGATGAGGCAATAAAGCTCTTTAACCTGGAAAAGCCGCTTGATGCCTATATTCGCCAGGAAGATGTGGCGAGTTTTGCTGAAGGCAAGGACAGCCTGCCGGATGCGCCGGTGTCGTTTGCAACGGACAGAAGGATGTTTGCGCCAAGAAGGGTAAGGATATGGCAGGCGGGGGAGACACCATGACCGAACCAAAACGGCTGCAGATCAGGAACAGCACGGTCGAGTTTTTAGTGTTTACCCGGCAGGCCGGAGAAAACTCCATCGAGGTACGGGTTGCCGACGAGACGGTCTGGCTGACGCAGAAGCTGATCGCTACGCTGTTTGAAGTTACCGTGCCAACAGTTAGCGAACACCTAGCCAACATATATCAACAGAGAGAACTTACCCAGGAAGCAACTGTTCGGAATTTCCGAATAGTTCAGAAAGAGGGAAATCGGCAAGTTGCCAGGAATGTTGATTGTTACAACCTTGATGCGATTATCTCGGTCGGCTACCGTGTCAATTCGCTGCGTGCAACCCAGTTTCGCCAATGGGCAACCGGTATTTTGCGTGATTTTGCCATCCGAGGCTATGTGTTGGACAAGGAGCGACTCAAGAACGGCCAGTTTTTCAGTAAGGAATATTTCGATTCATTATTGGCTGAAATCAGGGAGATCCGGGCCAGTGAGCGTAAGTTCTATCAGAAAATCACCGATATTTATGCGACAGCCATGGATTACCGGGCGGATGCCGAAATCACAAAGGCATTCTTTGCCACGGTACAGAACAAATTGCACTTCGCCATTCACGGGCAGACAGCAGCGGAGTTGATCGTACATCGGGCTGACCACTCGAAGGAACGGATGGGTCTTACCATCTGGAAGAACTCGCCGAAGGGAAAGATCGTTAAAACCGACGTTACGGTGGCTAAGAATTACCTTACCGAAAAAGAACTGAAGTCGCTGGAGCGGATTGTCAGCATGTATCTTGACTACGCAGAAGACCAGGCGGAGCGGAACATCCCCATGACCATGGAAGATTGGGCCGCCAGACTCAATGCGTTCCTGCAGTTCAATCAGCGGGAAATTCTTGAAAATCCCGGCAAGGTTTCGCAAGAGGTTGCCCGGTCCTTTGCCGAGAGCGAGTTTGAGAAATATCGTGTTATTCAGGATCAGCTCTATGAATCTGATTTCGACCGCACCGTCAGGGCGTTGCACCTTAAAAAGAGCGAAGAATAATGACCGTCCCGATCCTTCCCCCCTTAAAGCCCCTGCCCATCAAGGACCGCATCTCTGTGGTCTATGTGGAGCGTGGTAATCTTGACGTTATCGACGGCGCTTGCGTGGTGGTGGACAAAAACGGCGTCCGCACCCATATCCCGATCGGTACGGTGGCCTGCCTGATGCTGGAGCCTGGTGTGAGGGTCTCCCATGCTGCGGTGGTGCTGGCAGCGCGGGTAGGGTGTCTTTTGGTGTGGATCGGTGAGGCAGGTGTGCGGCTGTATGCTGCCGGTCAGCCGGGCGGGGCGAGGTCGGATCATTTGTTGTATCAGGCCAAATTGGCGCTGGATGATGCGGCTCGACTCAAAGTTGTCCGCAAGATGTATGCCATGCGTTTTAAGGAGGAGCCACCGGAGCGGCGCAGCGTGGAACAGTTGCGCGGTATTGAGGGGGTGGGGGTGCGTAAGATGTACG